>CBHWAL010000040.1:0-14718 GCA_966111495.1 uncultured Achromobacter sp.
TGCTGAGCACGAGGCCGACGAAGCCGCCAACGCCCGGCGCCGAGGCGCTGTTGCGATGGCGCCATCCCCAATTGGGCCTGCTGGCGCCGGGCGTCTTCCTGCCGTCGCTGGAAGGCGGCCCCTTGGCCGCCACGGTCGGCTCATGGGTGCTGAACGAAGCGTGCAGCCAGGCCGCATTCTGGCGACGCAGCGGCCTGCACGATTTCCGCATGGCCGTGAACCTTTTCGGCGTGCAATTCCGCGAGGGCGACCTGGCGGCCGAGGTCGCGCAAACGCTTGCCCGGCACGGCCTGCCGCCCGAGGCGCTGGAACTGGAGATCACCGAGAACATCGCGCTGAACGGCGACGACACGGTGCTGGAAACGCTGCAGCGCCTGCGCGCACAGGGCGTCGGCATCTCGTTCGACGACTTCGGTACGGGGTATGCGTCGCTCAGTCTTTTGAAGACGCATCCGATCACGCGCATCAAGATCGACCGTTCTTTCGTCAGCGGAATTATGGAATCCAACCAGGACGCCACGGTGGTCCGCGCCATTCTAGACGTGGCGCGCAGCTTTGACCTGAACACCATCGCCGAAGGCATCGAAACCGACGAGCAACGCGAAAGGCTGCAGGCCGAACATTGCGAAGAGGGTCAGGGGTATCTGTTCGGAAAGCCGATGGCGGCGCAGCAGTTTGCGCAGACATTCGGGATTGAGACAGCGTTGCGGATCATGGCGTAAAGGCCGTCGCAGCGCTATTCCCTTTCCCAGACCAGATTTCCGTTGGACAGCGTGTCTTCGCCATCCCAGCGGTACGCCACCAGCGGACCGCCGGCTGCGGCCGACCAGTCCAGGCAGGCGAGCTTTCCGCTCTCGACCTTGGGCTGCCCCTTGAACCAATGGTGGCCGATGAAAACGGGCGCGCCGGTGATGGGCACACGGGAAAAGCCCTCAGGCAATGCCAGACCGCGAATCTGCTCCTCCTGGCCAGTCGGCACCAGGGCGACCTCATGCAAGGCACCAGCCCAATCGCGCCAATTGGCAATCCGCACGTGGTGATGGCGGTGCCCCTCCTTGTCCTCGATGTAGCGGCCGTCAGGCAACGCCAATTCCATTCCTGATGTGAGCAGCTTCCTGGCTTGCTCCAGCTCCGTGCCCTGTTGATGCATCGCCACCAGCATGGCGTCATCCAAAGGCTTGCCAGGCACCCAACCCGCATCCGCCAACGCTTCGGCGGCAGGATCGTCCCAGCACGCATGCGCAACGCGAATCCCGCCCAAGTCCATGCACGGCGGCAATTGGCGGAACCAGGCGATCCAGGAGGCATGCTCTCGGCTGCCTTCACCTATCTGATTGATAAAGGCGCCGTGCTGCTTGCGGTTCTTCCGGCACGTCGCCGTGTCGCCACGATTGGGCCGCAGGAATTCGCCGGGATGGTGAGGGTCTTCGATGGCATAGCCGATGGCGTTGAATTCATGGTTGCCCATGACGCACAAGGCCTGGCCGTCATCCATCATGGCGCGGACGATTTCCAGAACGCGGCGCTGCCCCGCGCCTCGATCCACCAGATCACCAAGGAATATTGCCTGCCGACCTTGGGGGGCTTTGTACCCTTTGCCCGCCGGCACATAGCCGAGACTACGCAGCAGCCCCTCGAGCTTCAGGTCTTCGCCGTGGATGTCGCCAATGATGTCGTACATGCGTCGTCCTTCATGCGGTCCCTGTGCCGATTTGCAAGACGCAGAAAATATGCAAACCGTAGAAAGCAAAAAGCCCACCGTTTCCGGTGGGCTTGAAGCTTGATACTACTAGAGAATTCTGGTGGGCTGTGAGTGGCTCGAACACTCGACCTACGGATTAAGAGTCCGCTGCTCTACCAACTGAGCTAACAGCCCTGCGAGTCACTCACTTTGGATCTGCTGCTGCGTTGCCGCTGTAGCCTTTCGTTATGTGTGTGCCGCGAAGAAGAAAGATTATATGGGGCTTTTTTTGTTTGTGCAAGTCGGGTGGCGAAAAAGTTTTGGGAAGGCCACATCAAGCCGCGTACCCGCCGTCCACCGCAAGGCTCGCACCCGTGACATAGCGGCCTTCAGGTCCCGCCAAGAATGCGGCCATCCCCGCGATGTCACGCGCTTCGCCGTAGTGAGGCAACGACAGCACGGCAACCAGATCTGCCGCGCGGTCTCCATCGGCCGGGTTCATATCAGTGTCGATAGGACCCGGGTGCACGACGTTCACCGTGATCTTGCGAGATCCCAGATCGCGCGCCAGACCCTGCGTCAGTCCGACCAACGCAGATTTGCTGGCGGCATACAACGCAACGCCCGCGCGGCCGGCGCGAGGAGCCAGGCAGCTCCCGATGTTGATGATGCGGCCGCCATCGGGCATGGCGGCCTGTGCCGCCTGGATGGCGACAAAAGGCGCTCGCACGTTGATGTCCATCGTCCGCTCGTAGTCATCCAGGCTGGTGTCCGCGACATGGCCGGCCAAAAAAATACCGGCGTTGTTGACCAGCACGTCGACGGGACCGAGGTCGCGGATGGCGTCTTCGACCGCGCGCTTGACGGCGGCGGCGTCCGCGGAGTCGGCCTGGATGGCCTTGGCGCGGCGGCCTTGCGCCGTCAGTTCCTGCACCAGCGCCTGGGCGGGCGCGGCCGACGATGCGCTGACAGAGGTGAAGGCCACGTCCGCGCCGTCGGCGGCGAGGCGCCGAACAATGGCGGCGCCTATGCCTCGGCTGCCGCCTGTGACAAACGCCACTTTTCCGTTCAAGTTCTGCATGGTCAACCTCATTTTGTAGTGATCGGTACAAATATCATCGCCGTGCAATCGCGCCACGGTCAACAATTTTTTTATCGATCAACACAAAATAGGCGACGCGAGTAAAATCGCGGGCATGGCTGAACGTGGGCGCCCGCGGAACTTCGACCGTGCCCAGGCCTTGCAAAAGGCCATGGAAGTTTTTTGGTCGAAGGGATATGAAGGGGCATCGCTGACCGATCTGACGGAAGCGATGGGCATCAACTCGCCCAGCCTCTATGGCGCCTTCGGTTCCAAGGAAGGCCTCTTTCGCGAAGCCGTCGAGCTCTACCGCGAGACCGAAGGCGGCTCGGCACGACGCGCGCTGCTGGCGGCGCCGACTGCGCGCGATGCGGTGCAGGCAATGCTGCTGGCGTCGGCCGAACGTTTCACGGCCCCTGGCCTGCCGGCCGGCTGCATGATCGTCCTGGGCGCACCTGCGGGTTGCGACAACCAGGCCGGCGTGGGGAATTTCCTGGGAGACAACCGGCGCGAGATGCAAAGCCGCATCCTCGCGCGTCTGAACGCGGGGGCTGCGCAAGGCGAATTGCCCGCCGGAGCAGATCTGAAGGGGCTGGCCGCGTTCTTCACGACTGTGCTGCATGGCATGTCCATCCAGGCGCGCGACGGCGCCAGCCGCAAGACCTTGCAGGCGGTAGCCCGGCAGGCGATGCGCGCGTGGGACGCCTTGATCTGCGACGCCCCGCCGCCCTCCGGCGTGCCACCGGGCCGCGCCCGCAACTGACGGATGCCGTCATGTTCCGCGTCGACCTGCGGCGTCTCATCCTGTGGATCAGCCTGCTGTCGGTCGTTGTGGTGCTTGCGGGCGGCCTGCATGCCAGCTATCTGGTGCAGCGCGGTCTGCTGCTGCGCAATGCCATGGACACGAACCGCATCTATGCGTCCAAGCTGGCGCTGACCACGGATGCGTTGCTGAACGACGTTCATCGCTATCTTTCCTACAGCGCCAATGAATTGGCCGGCATGGAAAGCCAGCCCGAACGCATGGCCGAGGAAACGCGGCGGCAGGAGCAGCAGCTGGGGCTTTTCAATTCCAGCTTTGTCTCATCACCCCAAGGCAAGGTGCTTGCGGTGTCGCCGTCGTATCCGCAATTGCTGGGACATCAATTGGTCAGCGACGCGGTCAAGCAGGCGCTTGCCACCCGGCAGCCGACGATCAGCGAGCCGTTTCAGGCCAGCAACGGCCGCTGGCAGATCCTCTACACCCAACCGATCTTTTCCCGCGACTTCCGCTATCTCGGCTTCATCGCGGGGTCGCTTTACCTGCACGAGGACAACGTGCTGGATCGTCTGCTGGACCAGCATTTCTACCGCGACGATTCCTTTCTCTACGTCATCGATCGCAAGGGCACGCTGATCTACCATCCCAACAGCGCCCTGCTTGGCAAGCCGGCCCCCGACAACGAAACCTTCGCCGCGGCGCGGCGCGGTGAGACAGGCGAGCGGCGCTTCATCGACAACGAAGGCCGCGACATGCTGGCGGGCTTTGCGCCCGTGCCCAGCACCGGCTGGAGCATCATCGCGCAGCGGCCGGTGGACAGCACGCTTGCCCCGCTGACAGACCTGTTGATCGCCACCGCCCGCAACACTCTGCCCCTATTGTTGCTTTCGATCGCGTTGATCTGGCTGCTGTCGCGCTGGATCGCGCGCCCGTTGGGGCAGATGGCCAGCATTGCCAAGCGCATGCAGGACCCGGATGCCGCGGACCGCATCCGTGCCGTGCGCTCGTGGTATTTCGAGGCCGCGCAACTGCGGCGCGCCTTGTTGATGGGACTGGCGTCGTTTCATCACAAGCTCAGCGATCTGCGACGCGAGAACACGACCGACACGCTGACCGGGTTGCTGAACCGCCGCGGCATGGACGAGGCGCTGGCGCTGCTGGGCGCCGAGGGCACGCCGGTAGCCATCGTGGCGATCGACATCGACCACTTCAAGCGCATCAATGATCGATACGGGCACGCAGCGGGGGATCAGGCCTTGCAGGCGCTGGCGGGCGTGATGCGCGAAGGGTCGCGCAGCGATGACGTGCTGACGCGGCCGGGCGGCGAGGAATTCGTCATGCTGCTGCCGGGCGCCAGCATGGCGGCGGCCATCGCGATTGCGCAGCGGTTGCGTGTGCGTCTTGCCTCTCCGGCGGCGACGCCCCTGCCCGCCCCCATCACCATCTCGGCCGGCGTGGCGCACTATCCGGAACAGGGCGCCACCCTTGAGGCCGTGTTCGAGCGCGCGGACCAGGCGCTCTACTACGCCAAGAACCATGGCCGCGATGTGGTGTGCGCGGCCGACGAGGCCGCGCCCGACGGCTTCCGGCTGATGCCCGGCGGCTGACCGCCTACTTCTTGGGCGGCGGCGCCTTCGGCGGCTTGCGCATCTGCTCCAGCAGCGGCCCGCACGCGTTCTCGTCGTTGGCGCTGGGCGCGATCAGCGCCAGCAGCCCGGCCGCTGGCGTCAGCAGCACGCCGAGCGCCACCATGCCCGCGCCGCGCGCCGCCAGCGGGGCGACATGCACCCCCACATCGGGCGATCCGAACGTCCCGCGCACATACAGCGGCGAACGCAACGAGAAGATGCGGAACCCCTTGCTGTCGGGATCGATGTCCAGATCCATGGTCTCGTCCTTGAAGTTGGCCGAGCCGGTGATGGTGATCAACGCGTTGTCGGTGTCGAAAACGAAGATGCGCGGCGTCATAACGCCGCTCTTCAACTCGAGGTCCGCCGCGCCGCAATTGATCTTCACTTCGTCGTCGCCGAACAGCTTGGAGACTACGTAGTTGGCGACGTTCAGTCCTGCAAGCTCCATGAGGCTGCGGCTGATGACGCCGTCGTTGACCAGCATCTTGACGTCGCCCGTGGCCGAGCCCAGCAAGGCCGCCACGGAGTTGCCGGTGCCGCTGATCGCCAGGTCGCCATTCAGCTCGCCCAGCGTCTTCTGCATGGCTTCGGTCGCGGGAAAGAGCTGCTTGAGCTGCAGCTGGCGCGCGTGCATGTCGATGCGGCCAGTAAGCGGCGCACGGGAGCCGTCCAGGCGCGCGGTGGCGCTCATGGTGCCGCCCGCCATCCCGAAGCGCAGCGGGTCCAGCGTGAGCTTGCCGTCCTGCAGGATGACGTGCACCGACAGCTTGGACAGCGGCAGCTTGCTGTCATGAACGATGCGCGCGGCATCCAGCGAGACGTCCGCGTCCATGTCGCGCCAGCGGTCCGTGCGGAACTCCTGCGTCGGAAGGACCTTGCCGCCCTTGGGCTTGGCGGGCGCGTCCTTGGACTTGTCCGCGGCCGCCTTCGAGCCGCCGCCTGACGGCACGCCGATCAGCGGCCCCAGGTCGGCCATTTGCAAAAGCTTGGACGACAGCTTGCCGGTCAGCTTGGGCCGAGGCGCGCCCAATGCGAAGGTGATATCGCCATGCAGGTCGCTGTCGCCGACTTTGCCGTTGAAGTTCTTGTAGTCGAACACCGCGCCGCCGGGATTTTGCAGCTTGGCGACCAGATGGCCGTCGGTGCTGTAGGGCGGCGTGTCCGGCAGCGTCACGCCGGTCAGCGGATAGAGCTGCGCCATGGACGAGCCCGACAGTTTCAGCTGCAGGTCCAGCGCGCCCAGGTTCACGGGGTCGGTCAGCGTGCCCGCGACGGATGCGCGGGTTCCGCCGATGGCCACGTCCGCCTGCAAGGGGAACGGCTGCTTGGGGTCTTTCATGGCCAGCATGCCGCCGACCTTGCCTTCGCCCTTGGTGGCCAGCCCCTTGTACTTGCCATCGACCTTCCAGCCGAACACGTAGTCGCGCGGCGCCGGGGCCGTACCGTCCTCGGGCACGAAGGATTTACCCGTCACGTCCGCAAACGGCACGGGCTTGCCCAGCGGATCGACCAGCACGGTCAGGTCGGCCTTGAGCATGTCGTCGACATAGCCGACGCGCCCCTTGTCGAATCCGATCTCGTTGATGTCCAGCACCCAGGGCGACGGCTCGCCCGATTCCGGCAGGGTGAAGACCCAGTTGGCGCGGCCGTCGGCCTGCCGTTCCAGGTCGGCGGCCGGTTCCGTCAATTGAATGTGCCGGATGACGACGTGCTGCGCCAGCAGCGGCAAGGGCGACAGGCTGAATTCCGCGCGCTTGAGCGTGGCGAAATGCGGCGCCTTGCCCCACTCCGCATTGGCGATCGTGATGTCATTGGCGACCACGCGCGGCCAGGGCACCCAGGACCGCAAACCGCTTTCACCGGATTCGCGCTGCCATCGCACGCTCAGGTCGCCGTTGATCGCAAACGGACGGCCCATGGCGGCGGTGGCCCGTTCATTGATCATGGGCTTGGCGCGGTTCCAGTCGAACGTGGCGATCACGATCACCAATACCGCCACCACCAGGGCAATGCCCCCTACAATCCCGATCGCTATTTTTCTTGTGCGCGTCATGGTTACTATCCTTGGCTTGGCTGCCGGCCGCACACCGCTGGCCGGACTCACTACCCCAGGGTATCGCGGCCTATTGCGGCGGTCGGACGGAACGACGCCATAATGTGTGCGGATTTTTCCGGGTGGCCGCGCCATGTAAATGTGGCATCGGCACGACCGCCCGAAGCGCTGCGCAGCAAGTGACGTGCCAGCGCACCGACTCCGCCGTTACAAAAAGAGACGACTAAGGACGCCGAAAAGCTGCTGTATCGCGCGCCTTCGCAGAATTTTTGACGCCGGCTCGGTTCCAATGCCAAATGACCGAAACCGCCCGAGCCGGGCGGTGAAGCAGGACAACCTGGAGGCCCGATGCGGCATTCAACTTTGATTTTCGTGTTGGCGGCGTTCGCGCTGCTGACGCTCAGCCGCCTGGCGCTTGCGCTGTGGCAATGGCAGCGCGTGCGCAATGCTGGCGGTCTTGCGCCCTTGCTGCTGCGGGGGCTGCGCATCGACGCGCATCAGATCGCCGTGCTGGCGGCGCTGCCGGCCGTGCTGTCGCCGCTGTTCGGCCACATCCCCCTCGCGGCGGACATCGCCGCCGGCTGGTATCTGGTGGCGTTCGTGCTGCTGGCGTTCCTGGAAGTGGCGACACCGCCCTTCATCATCGAATACGACTCTCGCCCTAATCGCCTGTTCGTCGAATACCTGAAGCATCCGCGCGAGGTTTCCGGGATGCTGTGGCGGGGATACAAGGGCGCGCTCCTGGGCGGACTGGGCGCGCTGGCGCTCATCGGCTGGGCCGCGTGGACCCTGCTGGGCCATGCGCGTCCCGACGCGCCGCTGACGTGGTGGCAGATGCCGCTCGCGAGCGTGGCGATCCTGGCGGTGGTCATCCTGGCCATCCGAGGCACGCTGAGCCACCGTCCGATCAACCCGTCTTCGGTGGCCTACAGCTCCGATGGGATGCTCAATACCCTGGCGTTGAACTCGCTGTACAACGTTTTTTATGCGGTCTACAGCATGAAGAACGAAAAGTCGGCCTCCGCCGTATATGGCGGCATGGACGACGACAAGATGCACGCGCTGGTGCTGGCGCAATCCGGACTGCCGTATCCGCCCCCGAACCCGGACTACCCCAGCCTGCATCGCCAGCCGGCCACGCGCAAGACGCACCGCCCGCTCAATCTGGTCATCATTCTTGAAGAAAGCCTGGGCGCGCAGTACAGCGCGGCCCTGGGCGGCGCCAACCTGACGCCGGAGCTGGACGCGCTGGCGCGCGACGCCTGGACCTTCACGCGCGCCTACGCCACCGGCACCCGCTCGGTGCGCGGCCTGGAAGCCGTGACCACCGGCTTTCTGCCCACGCCCGCCCAGGCGGTGCTGAAGCTGCCGCGGTCGCAGCGCGGGTTCTTCTCGCTGGCGGATCTGCTGGGGCGCCACGGGTATCACTCGCGCTTCATCTATGGCGGCGAGTCGCACTTCGACAACATGAAGGGCTTCTTCCTGGGCAACGGCTTCAAGCAGATTGTGGACCGGGCCGATTTTGTCGACCCGGCGTTTGTCGGCACCTGGGGCGCCTCGGACGAGGACATGTTCAATCAGCTGGACCGCCTGCTGCGCGAGGACGGCGACCTGCCGACCTTCACGCTGGCATTCAGCGTGTCCAACCACACGCCGTGGGAGTATCCGGCCGGCCGCATCGAGACCGACGGCAATCCTGCCACGGTCGAAAACACGGTACGGTACGCCGACTGGGCGCTGGGCCGGTTCTTTGAACGGGCCAAGGCGTCGCCGTATTGGGAGAACACCGTCTTCCTGGTGGCAGCGGACCACGACTCGCGCGTGTTTGGCGCCAGCCTGGTGCCGGTGCGCCACTTCCATATCCCCGCGGTGATCCTGGGCGCCGGCGTCGAGGCGCGCCGCGACGACCGCCTGGTCAGCCAGATCGACCTGCCGCCGACGCTGCTGTCGCTGATTGGCGTGGACACCGAACACCCGATGATCGGGCACGACCTCACGCGCAGCACGCCGGGACGCGCGATCATGCAGTACGACAGCACCTACGGGTATCTGAAGGGCAACGACCTGCTGGTGCTGGCGCCCAACAAAACGGCGGTTCAATACCGCTACACCGCGCCCGAAGAGTACGCCCCCGCACCGCTGAACCCTGAACTGGCGACCGAGGCGCTGGCGCATGCGTTGTGGCCGAGCTGGGCTTACCGCGAGGGGCGCTACAGCCTGCCGGGACAGGTGCCGGTGCAGACCGCGCCGGAGAACGGCCGCCCGGCCTGACACGCGCCACTGAGCACAAGGCGTCAGCCCGCTGGCCGCACAAACGCCTTGCGCTTTTTCTCGATGACCGCGTGGCAATGGCAGCCCGGGCTGTGGTCGTTGACCATGCCCACGGACTGCATGAAGGCGTACACCGTGGTGGGCCCCACGAACTTCCAGCCCAGCTTCTTGAGCGCCTTGGACAGGGCTTCGGACTGTTCGGACGTCGAGGCGCCATAGGTGGACGCCTTGGCGGGCGGCGCTTCGAAGCGCCAGAAATACGCGGCCAGCGATCCCTCGCGTTCGATCATTTCCAGCGCCCGCGCCGCGTTGTTGATCATGGCTTCGATCTTGCCGCGATGGCGCACGATGCCCGCATCGGCCAGCAGCGCCTGGACTTCCGGTTCGCCAAAGGTTGCAAGCTTTGCGGGATCGAAGTTGGCGAAACCGCGGCGGAAGGCCTCGCGCTTGTTCAGGATAGTGCGCCAGCTGAGTCCCGATTGGAAACCTTCCAGGCAGAGCTGTTCGAACAGCGCGCGGTCGTCGCCTTCGGGGCGGCCCCATTCGGTGTCGTGATAGGCCATGTATTCGGCCGACGTGTCCACCCAGCCGCAACGGGCCAGGCCATCTGGAAAATCGGTTTTCGCGGACAAGAAAGCGCTCCTCAGGGCTGGTAGGGCACCGATGCTACACCTGCAATGTCCCTGAAAAAAGTCGTAGCGGCCGCAACGCAAATCCAGATAATATTTCCGGCCTTCGGATCCTCACCCATGTCCCAGCCACTGACTTCGCTCGTTTCATTCGTATCGCCCGCGGTGCTGGCCGGCGACGACCCGTCCGCCAATCCCTGCCTGGACTGCGGCGCCTGCTGCGCGCACTTTCGCGTGTCGTTTTACGTCGGTGAACTGGCCGGCGAGAACGGCGGCCTCGTGCCACTGGACCTGGTCACCCAGATGAGCCCCCTGCGCGCCTGCATGAAGGGCACGGAAATGGGCGGCGGACGCTGCATTTCGCTACGTGGCGAGCTGGGCAAGCCGGGCATCCACTGCGATATCTACGAGAACCGGCCCACGCCGTGCCGCGAGTTCGACATCTGGATGCCGGACGGCTCGCCCAATCCGGATTGCCAGCGCCTGCGGCTGTCGCTCGGCTTGGCGCCGGTGCCGCCCCGGCCGGACGCCGAAAACGACCCCGAGGGCCCGGTGCATCCTGACCAGCCCGCCGCCGCCTGACTGCGGTACGCCTGACCGCCTTACCCCCTAGCCGGCTTACCCCCTAGCCGCGATCCGCCAGATACCGCGTCGGCGTCATGCCGAACGCCGTGCGGAAGCTGCCAATGAACGCGCTGGTGCTTTCATACCCGACCGACAGCGCGGCCTGGGTGACCGATCCGCCCCGGAACAGCATCTCTAGCGCCCGCAGCAACCGGGCTTGCTGGCGCCACTGCCCCAGCGTCACGCCGGTCTCCTGCCGAAACCGCCGCATCAACGTGCGCGACGACATATTCAACCGCTGCGCCCATTCGTCGATGCCCGCCGTATCGTCCGGCGTGTCCAGCAGCGTGTGGGCCAGGTCCTGCAGGCGCGGATCGGCCGGCATCGGCAGCGGCGCGGTGGCATCAAGGGTGCGCTGCCGCAGTTCCTCCAGCAGCACGTCGAAAAGCTGCGCCTGATAGGACGGCGGCGAATCCTGCCACGCGCCCTCGGTAAAGCGTTCAACCAGCGCCTCGATCAGCCGCGAAGACGGCCACGCCCGGCAGTTGGACGGCAGGCGTGCGCAGATGTCCGGATGCACGTGCAGGAATGACCCGCGCGCCTCGCCGAACCAGCGCGCGCCATGCTGCACGCCCGGAGGAATCCATCCCAGGCTGCCCGGCAGCACCGTCAGCACGCGACCGCCCGACTGCACCATCACCAGCCCTTCGTGGACCAGCACCAGCATGCCCTCGGCGTGGGTGTGGGCGGGCACGGAAATGCCCTTCGACTCCCGCCGCCTGCGCAGGCTGAACGGCGTCAGCAGGACGTCGGGCAGAGGGGGTGGGGCAGCCGCTTGAAGCATGGTTGGCAGGTTTGAGGTACAGGTTGACGGGTTCCCGTTAGCGGGCCCATTTGAAAATGTACATCATTCTCATCAACCGAGTATCAGCCCCTCGGATGGAGAATCTACATGGACCACACACGGCTGCGCGACGCCGGCATCAAAGCCACTTTCCCGCGATTGAAGATCCTGGACATCTTCTACCGCCACGCAGACGAGCACATGAGCGCCGCGGACATCTACCGCCGCCTCATCTCGGATCACAGCAATATCGGCCTGGCCACGGTTTACCGGGTGATCACGCAACTGGAGCACGCCGGCCTGCTCAAACGCACCCAGCTCGATACCCACACCAATGTGTTCGAACTGAACGACAAGGGCCATCACGACCACCTGGTCTGCACGCGCTGCGGGCAGGTCCGGGAATCCAGCGATCCGGCCATGGCGCAACTGGTCATGAAGATCGCGCGCCGCAGCGGATTTGAACTGGATTCCTACAGCCTGGTGCTTTACGGCAGTTGCGGCTGCGCCCAGGTCGATCCCGCCCTGCCCCACGGAGCCTTCGAATGAATCCCGATCAGTTTTTCTTCCACGACCTGTCGCAGTTTCCCATCGTGACCGCCCGCCACGGCGGCGCGCCGCTGGGCTACTCGGCCTCCTGGATCCGCGAAATGGAGCTGCTGGTGGACAACCCGCGCAGCTTCGTCATGGTGGTGCCCGACCCGCCACGAGGCCGCGCACGATGACCGCAAGGCCATGATTGAATGGCAGACCGCCAATATGCCGAGGCTGCGGGCGCGCTGCCGGGCCTTCATCGCCGTCGAGCGCGACACCGCCGCGCTGGACAAGCTGCGCAAGCGTGGCGAAAAGATGGCCCGCGCCTTCGGCCTGCCGTTTCTGGCGGTCGCGACACCCGGCGAAGCGGTCCAATGCGCCCGCGAACTGCTCGGGCAGGCCGGACCGGGCGGCTTCAACGTCGATTAAGGGGCCGGATCACGATTTAAGACTGGGCGTACGCGGCCGTTGTTCAATGACAGGCGCCGCCATCCGCGCGGCCGCCTTTGCCCACTTTCGCACCGGCCGCCCGACGCATGAATCACGCCCTCGCCTGTCTGTTTTGCCAATCGACGCTCGCGCAAGGCGCGCCGCTGCTTGAGCAGAACGGCGCGGCCATCTGCAAAACCTGTGTGGACCAGTTCGCCGTCCGCTTTGCCGACCGCGCGTGGGCCATGGCCGCCACGCCGCAAGAGCAACTGGACGTGCTGCTGGACGAAAGCAGCCGCGCGCTGGCGCAGAGCGAAACACTGGCCGAGCGGGCGCGGTGCTGCGGTTTCAGCCTGAACGATCTGTCGGCGGCGCTGCCCGCGCGCACACTGTCCTGACCGGCGGCACGCCGGGCAGCGTCAGAAGGACCCCAGCGCGCTGCCCAGCGCAATGACGGCGGCCAGCCCGATGATGGGCCCCACGATGCCCACCACGACGATGTTCATGTAGCCGTCCCGGTGCGTCGATCCGCACACCGCCAGCAGCGTCACCACGGCGCCGTTGTGCGGCAGGCTGTCCAGCGTGCCCGCGCCGATCACCGACACCCGGTGCATCAGCGCCGGATCGATACCCAGCGTCTGCGCCAGCTCCATGTACGTCGCGGCCAGCGATTGCAGGGCGATGGTCAGGCCGCCCGACGCCGACCCGGTCAGCGCCGCCAGCACATTGGTGGCGACGGCCAGCGACACCAGCGGCCCTCCCTCGATCGACAGTACCCAGTCGCGCACCACCGCGAACGATGGCAGCGACGCGACCACCGCGCCAAATCCGACCAGGCTCGCGACGCTCAGCAAGGGCAGCGCGGAGGCGTTCACGCCCGCGTCCATGGTGTCGCGCAGCGAAGGCAGGCGCCGGAAGTTCAGCACCACCAGCACGGCAATCGCGGCCAGCAGCGCGGTGATCACCGACCAGACGCCGCCCACCGCGGCCAGGCTGGTGCCGCCCCAGCGCGCCTCGGCCAGCCAGGCGGTGTCCATGCGCGGCAGGACGACGAGCGTCATGAACAGGTTGACCAGGATCACGACCGCGAGCGGCGCCGCGGCCACCAGCGTGGACGGCGCGTCGGGGCTGCGCTGGCCATGATGCATTTCGGCGGGATCGAACTCGCGCGCGACGGTGGCGCGCTCGCGCACCAGAACATCGTCGGACACGTCGGCGGCCATGCCGGCGGGCGCGACATAGCCCTCGCCCGCGCGCCGCGCCGAGGCTTCCGCACGGCTCAGCCACCACAACCCGAAGCCCAGCATGATCGCGCTGGCGATGATGCCCAGCCCGGGTGCCGCGAACGGCGTGGTCGCAAAGAACGGCATGGGAATCGCGTTCTGCACGGCGGGCGTGCCCGGCAATGCGGA
The DNA here is from genome assembly GCA_966111495.1 of uncultured Achromobacter sp. Taxonomy (GTDB): domain Bacteria; phylum Pseudomonadota; class Gammaproteobacteria; order Burkholderiales; family Burkholderiaceae_B; genus Achromobacter. Next base: position 13,890 of record CBHWAL010000040.1, read on the forward strand.
CATCGTGAAGGTGGACGTGCCCAGCAGAATAGCCGCCGGCATCAGGCGCACCGGAATTCCTGCCGCCTTGAAAAGCGCGTGCGCCATGGGCGCCAGCACGAAAAAGGCCACGAACAGGCTGACGCCGCCATAGGTCACGATAGCGCCGGCCAGCACCACCGCCAGGATGGCGCGCCGCGCGCCGAGCTTGCGCGTCATCGCGTCGGCAATCGCCGTGACGGACCCGCTGTCGGCCATCAGCTTGCCAAACAGCGCCCCCAGCAGGAACAACGGGAAGAACTGCGCCACGAAACCGGCCGCGCCGCCCATGAACGTCTGCGTCCAGTGGGCCACCAGCGGTTCGCCGCCCGCGGCCGCCGTCACCATGGCCGCGGCCGGCGCCAGCAGCAGGATGCTCCAGCCGCGGTAGGCCAGCCCGATCAGCAGTACGAGTGCGAGCAGGATGCCGAAGAGTCCCATGGTCAGACCTCGCCCAGCAGTTCGTCGATATCCAGCGACGACCGCTTGCCCAGGTCATCGCCATGCTCGGCCAGAAAGCGGTCGGCGGCTTTCCTGCCCTCGTCGCGCAACATGCACAGGAACGGCCATTCGGCATTGAGCTTGGAGGAATAGCCCAGTTCCACCATCAGGTCGGACGAGACGCGATGGATGCGCATGTCCGCCCACATCCTGCCCTCGCCATTGCCAGGGTCGGCCACCTGGCGCAGCAGCGCGATCATGCGCAGCTCTTTCAGCAGCGACGCGTTGAACGTGACTTCGTTCAGGCGGTTCATGATCTCGCGGGCGCTGCTGGGCAGCCCGGCGCGCTCGACCGGATTGATCTGCACGA
>CBHWAL010000041.1:0-14532 GCA_966111495.1 uncultured Achromobacter sp.
TTCCCTCACCTACCACGCCGGGGGGCCGGAGGGGCGGCGCGCCAGCCTCAGGGCGCGAAGCTGCTACATTGGCAGCCCGCGCCCTTATCTTTTATGTGCCTCACTCATGATCCTGCCCTTCCCCCATTTCCCCACCGGAGCGACATCTTGAACGCGCCTGAACTGCACTGGGAAGAAAACGGCGTCGCCCGCTCGGCCCGCTGGCACTCGGAAACCGGCGCCACGCCGCCCAAGCGCGTCATCGTTGCCGACGACACGTTGACCGCCGACATGGCCTACCGCCACGCCTGCGAAGGGGTCGGCCTGCTGTGGCGCGGCGACTTCCAGAACGCGCGCCAGCTGTTGCAGGCCATCACGCGCCGCGTCGACAAGCGTCCCCGCAAACCGGTCGAGACCCAGCTTGAGGCCTTCAACCAGCATCGTCAGGTCCAGTCGCAGCGCGCCCGCATCCTGGGCATGCTCCTGATTCCCTTTGACGCCGGCCACACCATCCCCCTGCGCCGCGCGCCTGACGCGCATCTGGCCTGCGAAGCCGCGAACGTGCCAGGCGATACCCCCTACGTCGCGTCGCTGCGCGAACTGCTGGGCCTGATCGGCGCCTACGAATGGCGCAGGAAGGGCGTGGAGATTGCCGCCCTGAACAACCGCATCCACCCGCACTACGGCGTGTTTTCGCCGGTGCGCGGCGAATATGTGGACCTGATCGCCAACACCCCGATGCCCCGCGGCAGCGTGGCCTTTGATATCGGTACGGGCACCGGCGTGCTGGCCGCGGTCATCGCCCGCCGCGGCGGCAAGCGCGTCATCGCCACCGACACGGATCCCCGCGCCATCGCCTGCGCGCGCGAGAACCTGGAACGGCTGGGCTTGTCGGGACAGGTGGACGTCGAACAGACTGACTTGTTCCCCGACGGCCGCGTGTCGCTGATCGTCTGCAACCCGCCCTGGCTGCCGGCACGGCCCAGCTCGCCGCTGGAACATGCCGTGTACGACCCGGACAGCCGCATGCTGCGCGGGTTTCTGAATGGACTGAAGGATCATCTGACGCCGAATGGCGAAGGCTGGTTGATTCTGTCGGATCTGGCCGAGCACCTGGGATTGCGCACGCGCGAGCAGTTGCTGGAGATGATCGAGACCGCCGGGCTGCGCGTGATCGAGAAGCTGGATACGCGGCCGGTGCACGGCAAGGCGCGGGACGCGTCGGATCCGTTGTTTGCGGCGAGGTCGAAAGAGATGACGTCGTTGTGGAGATTGGGCGCGTCCGGCGCCTGAAACGCTTGAAGTTGGGCAGCTTGCGGCCCCGGGCGGGCGCCGCTTGCTGCCCCGGTCTGGGATGGCCGCGACGCCGGCTTCGGCCATCACGGAACACGGGTGCGTGAAAAGAAATAGCCACGCGCGGCTGATTGGCTACAATTAGCAATCATTCCCATTAGCATCTGATCTGCCGACCCGTGCCGCCCGCCCCCTTTGCGTCCTCCGCCGAATTCGTCAGTCTGTATCGCGAGCACCACGGTTGGCTCGTGCAGATGCTGCGCCGCCGGCTTGCCGGCAATGCCGAGAATGCCGCCGATCTGGCGCACGACACCTTTGAGCGGGTCATGCGCAGCGAATCGCGCGCGGCGTTTGCCGAGCCGCGTGGCTTTCTGACCACGGTCGCCAAGCGCCTTCTGATCGACCAGTCACGCCGCCGGGCCATCGAACAAGCCTATCTTGAGACGCTTGCCGCGCGCAGCGAAGACGTGGCGCCCAGCCCCGAGACGCATGCACTGGTGGTCGAGGCGCTGGATGCCGTGTGCCGCATGATGGAGCAATTACCGGCGCGCGTGCGCCGGGTTTTCGTGCTGGCGCAGGTGGAAGGCCTGCCCTATCTGGACGTGGCGCGCGAGCTGGACATTTCGGTGGCGGCCGTGCAGCGCGACATGATCAAGGCGTGGGAACACTGCTACACGGTGCTGTACGCATGAGCGCCGCGCACACCGAGCGGGTGCATCCCGACATCATCCGGCAGGCGGCGCAATGGATGATGCGCACTGGCGACGCGCCGGATGCCGCCACGCAGGCTGCCTGTATGCAATGGCGCCAGGCTGACGCGCGCCACGAACTGGCTTGGCAGCGCCTGCAAGGCATCAGCCAGAACCTCAAAGCTGCCACCATCGCCAACGTGTCGAACGCCGCGGCGGGGCAGACCATTCTGCGGTACTGCGACCAGCGCTCGCGCCGGGGCGCCCTGAAGTGGATGGCCGGCGGCATCGGCCTGGGCGCGCTGGGCTGGATGGGCGCGCGCGAAGGAATATGGGATGGCAACACGGTCTACCGGACTGCGACGGGCGAGCAGCGCGTCGTGCATTTGCCCGACGGCACGGTGCTGACCATGAACACAGATTCGGCGGTGGCGATGCGCTACGACGCGCGGGAGCGCCGCATCGACCTGCGCAGTGGCGAGATCCTGATCGCCACGGCGTCCGACGACGCCGGCAGACCCTTTGGCGTGAAGACACCAAATGGCCTGCTGACGCCGCTGGGCACCCGCTTTTCCGTGCGTCAGATGGACGACAGCCGGGGCGCCACCCACGTCGCGGTGTTCGAAGGCGCTGTGCAGGTGACGCCGGACGCGCAAGCGCAGGCGCGCCGCGTGGTGCATGCCGGCGAGCAGGCGGAATTCGACCGCGGCGCCTTGTCGCCCGTGACCGCGGTGGACGGCAAGGCGCCGGCCTGGACGGAAGGCATGCTGGTTGCAAACCGCATGCGGCTGGATCGGTTCGTGGCCGAGCTGGGCCGCTACCGGCCCGGCATCGTGCGCTGCGATGCCGACGTGGCGCATCGCGAGGTCACCGGCGCGTTCCGCATCGACGACACCGACAAGGCGTTGGAGGTGCTTGCCGGCGTGCTGGACCTGACGCTGCGCTATCGCACGCGTTACTGGGTCAACGTGGGTCGGGCCTGAACGTGCCGCTTCGCGCCGCCCGCGGGCCGCGCTTCCCCACTCTTTTGTAACAGCACCGCAGATTTTCATTTCTGGTTCGTTAGACCAAGAGAAGGCCCCGAGGCGCCCGAGGGCCGCGCTTTTCAATTGACGAATCAGGAAACCCCAGTCATGGCACGACGCCATTCCCTTTCTCCCCTCGCCTTGTCATCGTCTCCGCGCATGCGCTTGCGACTTGCCGTCCACCTTGCCCTGACGGCAGCCGCCGCGCTTGCCGTCCCCGCCGCGTCGTGGGCGCAGGCCGCGTCCACCGGCGAAGTCACCTTTGCCATCGCGCCCGCCACGCTGGATGTGGCGCTGGGCCAGTTCGGCGTGGCCGCCAAGGTCACCGTGGCCGCTTCCCCCGCCCTGACGCGCGGCGTTAAAACGCAAGGGCTGTCGGGCCGCTACACCGCCGAGCAAGGGCTGGCGCGGCTGCTGGCCGGCACCGGCCTGCAGGCGGTCGCCAATGCCAACGGCGAGGGCTACCACCTGCGGCGCCTCCCGCAGGACACGCCGGGCGTATCCACGCTGGCGCCGGTGACCGTGACCGGCCTGACCGACGACCCCGTCACCGAGGGCACCGGCAGCTATACGAGCCGCGTCGTCACCATCGGCAAGGGCCGCCAGACGCTGAAGGAAATTCCCCAGTCGGTCACCGTCGTGACCCGCCAGCGCATGGATGATCAGAACGCCAATACGTTGGACGACGTGCTGGCCAACAGCACCGGCATGACGCTCTACAAGAGTCCGATGGGGGGCAGCTACGTGTATTCGCGCGGCTTCCGCGTGGACAGCTACCAGTTCGACGGCGTGAACCGCGCCTTCTACTATCCCCAGGCCGACAGCTTCACGACCAACACCGTGACACTGGACCGCGTGGAGATCATCCGCGGCGCCACCGGCCTGATGCAAGGCGCCGGCTCGCCCAGCGCGGCCGTCAACCTGGTGCGCAAGCGCCCGCTCGCCGAGCCCCAATTGCAGATGCTGGCCAGCGGCGGCTCGTGGAACAACTATCGCGCCGACATCGACGCCAGCGCGCCGCTGAACGAAGCGGGCACGCTGCGCGCCCGCGGCGTGGCCAGCTACAACGACCGCGAGTATTTCTACGACAGCGCGAAAAGCCGCACCGGCGTGCTGTACGGCGTGCTCAGCTACGACTTCACCCCGGACACCACCCTGACCGGCGGCGTCAGCTACGAGGAACTGCGCTCCACGCCCTTCTTCCACGGCCTGCCCCACTACAGCAACGGCGACGACATCGGCCTGAAGCGGTCGACGTCGCTGGGCCAGGACTGGAACCGCTGGAACGGCAAGCAGACCACCGTCTTTGCCGAACTGGCGCATCGCTTCAACAAGGATTGGTCGCTCAAGCTGACTGGCACGTCCACCCAGGAATCCAACGATTCGAAGTACGCCTTCACCGAAGGCGCCGTGAGTCCCGTGACGGGCCTGGGCCCCATGCTGTACGCGGGCCTGTTCGACATGTCCACGCACAACAAGGCGCTGAACCTGGACGTGGACGGCGCCTTCGAGGCGCTGGGCCGCAAGCATTCGGTGAGCTTCGGAGCCAGCATCAACGAACTCACCAGCAAGAACGATTTCGCGCTGAATCGCCTGAACCGCGCGGTGAACGTGTGGAACCCGGACCACCATGTGCCGGAGCCCACCGATGACTGGATGCGCGAGAACGCCTACCGCAGCGCCGCGACCGTCGTGAAGATGAAGCAGACCGGCGTGTACGGCGTCGGCCGCTTCAGCCTGGCTGACCCGCTGACGCTGGTCGCGGGCGCGCGCGTCAGCTGGTACGAGAACACCAGCCGCTACCGCGACAGCGGCGAGCAGTACGTCGACCCCTACAAGGACAACGGCGTCGTCACCCCCTACGGCGGCCTGATCTACGCGTTCAATCCGCAGTGGTCCGGTTATGTCAGCTACGCGCAGATCTTCGAACCCCAGAACGCGGTGGACGCATCGGGCAAGGTGCTGGATCCCATCGTGGGCAAGAACTACGAGATCGGCCTGAAGGGCGAACTGATGGATGGCCGCCTGAACACGTCCATTGCACTCTTCCGCGTCGATCAGAAGAACCGCGCGCAAGAGGATCTGACCAACGTGTGCTCCACGGGCGACATCTGCTACCTGTCGAGCGGCAAGGTGCGCAGCCAGGGCCTGGACGCCGAGATCAGCGGCGAAGTGGCCCCGGGCTGGCAACTGTTTGCGGGCTACACGTTCAACACGCTGAAGTTCCTGGACGACACCTCGGTCACCAACACCAACTTCGCCCGCACCGTCACGCCCAAGCACATCCTGCGCCTGTGGTCCGACTACCGGCTGCCGGGTGAACTGTCGGCATGGTCGCTGGGCGGCGGCGTGAACTACCAGACGGGCAGCTACACGGAAACGCGCTCGGTGCGCGTCTCGCAAGGGTCTTACGCGGTGTGGAATGCGCGCGTCGCGTATCAGATCAACAAGAACTGGTCGGCGGCATTGAACGTGAACAACATCTTCGACAAGACCTACTACCAGACCATCGGCGCGCCGGGCTGGGGCAGCTTCTATGGCGATCCGCGCAACGCCACGCTGACGGTCCGCGGCACGTTCTGACGCGGGACCTGGCTGGCGCGCGGGCCATGTTCGGCGTGCGCGCCGCGTCAGTTCAAGACATACCGCGTCAACTGAACACGTGCAGCGCACCCAGCGCCAGGATCAGGGCGGGAGGCATCACCACGATGCCCAGCCGCAAAAAGCTCAGTGCGCTGATGTGCATGCCTTCCCGGCGCACGGCCAGCAGCCACAGCAAGGTGGCGAGCGAGCCGCTTACCGACAGATTGGGCCCCAGGTCGATGCCGATCAGCAGCGCGGCGTTGACGGTACTGGACAGGTCGGCCATGCGGGCCAGCGTGCCTGCCATCAGCCCGGCCGGCAGATTATTGATGACGTTGCCCGACAGCGCCGCGCCCACGCCGCCGGCCCACAGTGCGGCGTCGGCGGACAAGCCCCGCATCAGATTTGCCAGGTCCTGCAGCACGCCGCTGGCGGCCATGCCTTCGACCAGCACGAACAGCCCGGCGACCAGAGGCAGCACGCCCCACGCGACGCCCTTGATGAGCCGCAGCGGCCCCGACCGCGTCACCGCCAGCACCAGCGCCGCCGACACGCAGCCGGCGATCAGCGTCGGCAGGCCCAGACGATGACCCAGCGCCGAGGTGATGAGCAGCGTCCCCGCGGTAATGGCCACGCCCAGCGCGGCCATGCGCAGCGGCCACGTCATGGGCGGCAACGGCGGCGAGGCTTTCAGCGGCTGCCGCAGATCTTCGCGAAACACCAGCCGCAACGTCACGTACGTGGAGCCGATGGCCAAGACGGAAGGCAGCGCAAAGTGCGCCAGCCACGGCCCCAGCGCGGGCATGCGATCGCCGAATACCACCAGATTGGCGGGATTGGAGATCGGCAGGACGAAGCTGGCCGCGTTGGCGATGAAGGCGCAGACGTACAGATACGGCAACGGTGGCGCGCCGACCACGCGCGTCACGGCATAGACGGCCGGCGTCAGCACGACGGCGGTTGCGTCGTTGGACAGCAGCACCGTGACCACGGTGCCCACCAGGAACACCAGATCGAACAGCCGCCGCGCCGACCCAGCCGCGTGGTCGGCCGCCGCCACCGCCACCCAGTCGAAGAGGCCCGCCTGCCGGGCGACCTCCGCCACCAGCATCATGCCGATCAGGAACAGGTAGACGTCGGTGCCTTCCAGCATGGCGCTGACGGCCTGGCCGGCGGGCAGCAATCCCAGCGCCACCAGCGCGACGGCGCCGGCCGTGGCCCACACATATTCCGGCAACCGCCACGGACGAAAAAGGATGGCCATGGTGGTCGCGGCGGCAATCAACCAGATCACGGCATTGGATAGCGACATGCGTTCAGAGGTAGGTCAAGGAAGGGAAGAAGACGCCGATGCCGCGCGCACCGCCCCGGCTGCGCGCGTCTCCGGCAACACCAGAAGGGTCACGCAGGCCAGCGCGGCAATGCCGGCAAGCGCAAGAAACGCAGCACTGTAACCCGCATGCTGCACGATCAGGCCGGCAAGGCCATTGCTGAGCGACGCGCCGATGCCGAACACCGTGGTGACAGCGCCCAGGCTGGCGTTGAACCGTCCGGTGCCCTGCGTCAGATCCAGCACCATCAGGGGCAGGACGGCGCCGAAGATGCCCGCGCCGATGCCATCGAGCAACTGCACGCCCACCAGCCACGCCGTGTCGTCCGAAAACGTATAGAGCACGCCGCGCAGCGGCAGGATGAGAAAGCCGAACAGCAGCAGCGGCTTGCGCCCCCACCGATCCGCATAACGCCCCACGGCCATCGCAGCGGGAATCATCACGAACTGCGCCGCGACGATGCAGGCGGCGGTGAGCGGCGTGGCCAGCGCCGGATTTGCCAGGGCGAGCTTTTGCCCGACCAGCGGCAGCATGGCGGCATTGGCCAGGTGAAACAGCGCGCAGCTCCCTGCCAGCAGCAGGAGCGGCCGGTTGGACAGCAACTGGCGCAACGGCACGGGCTGCGCATGCGCGGCGGAATCTTGGCTTGGGTCCAGGCCGCGCGCCTTGTCCGGATCGATATGCGCGGGAAGGCGCATCGTGGCGGCCAGGCTGGCCAGCGCCATCGCCGCCATCAGGTAGAACACCGCGACCGGTCCCCACACATACGCCAGGCCACCCGCCAGCAGCGCCGCAAACCCGTTGCCCGCGTGGTTGAACGACTCGTTGCGCGCGATGCGTTCCGTGAACGCGTGCGCGGTGGTCAGTCCAAGAGTGATGCCTGCAATGGCCGGTGCGAACATCGACGATGCGATGCCCGCCACGGCCTGCGTCAGCGTGACCCACGCAAGGTTCGGGCTGGCCAGGACTGCCATGCACGCGACCGTCACGAGCACCGCCGCGGCGATCAGCAGCGCCCGCTTGTTCGAGGCGCGGTCCACCAGCGCGCCCGCCGGCGTCTGGGCCGCCAGCGCCGCCAGTCCGGATATCGTCATGACGAGCCCGATGCTGTCGGGGCGCCAATGGTGGACGGCAAGCAGATAGATGGCGAGATACGGGCCAAGTCCGTCCCGCACATCGGCCACGAAGAAGTTCAGCCAATCGAGAGGACGCGTCGCGGGCGATGGAGAGTGCAAGGCAGACGTGGAAAGCGTGGATGTCGATCGGTGTCGGCCTGAAATCGGCGCGAGGCCGTTGCCTCGGTTCGCCGGGATCGCCGGAGCCGCGCGCCAGGCGTATGCCCGCGAGCGATGGCGCATCTTAGATCACATCGTTTCGGTCGTCAGCGACATTGCGCTACAGCGGCTGGCGTTCAACGGCGTGTCAGCTTTAGCGGCGCAATGCCGCGCAATGCCACGCAATGCCGCACTATGCGCCAGCCAGTTGCGCTCCGCGCCGGACCTCGCTCGGCGGCTGGCCATACGCGCGCAGGAACGCCCGCCGCATGCGGTTGCGATCCGCAAAGCCGGTATCCCGCGCCACGATGTCCAGGGAATGCCGCCCTTCTTCGAGCATCGCGCGGGCCGCTTCCAGCCGCAGCAGTTCGACCACCTTGGCGGGCGAATGCCCTGTCTCTTCGCGGAAGACCCGGCTGAACTGCCGTGGCGACAAGCTGGCCGCCTCGGCCAGTTCCTCGACCGTCAATGGATTGCGCAAATGTTCCTTGGCGTAGACCAGCGCCCGCTGTATCCGGTCAGAGCGCGGTTCCAACTCTAGCAAGGCGGAAAACTGCGATTGGCCGCCCGGCCGCCGGTGATAGACCACGAGCCGCCGCGCGACGTCGCGGGCCAGCGCCGCGCCGTGGTCGTCTTCGATCAGGGCAAGGGCCAGGTCGATGGCGGCCGACATGCCGGCGGACGTCCAGATGTTGCCGTCGCGCACGAAGATGCGGTCGGGATCGACGCGCACCTCGGGAAAGCGTTCCTGCAGGCTGCGCGCGTGCGCCCAGTGCGTGGTGGCGGTGCGGCCGTTCAACAGGCCCGCCTGCGCAAGGACGAACGCGCCCGTGCAGACGCCCGCCACGCGGCGCGCTTCGGTGGCGGCGCGCGCCACGTAGCGGGCAAGACCGGGCGAGATCGGCCCCGGCAACAGTTCACCCGCCACGATCAGGGTGTCGGGCATGACGCCCAGGGCAACCGTCTCGATGCCGGCGTTCATGGTGGACCGGATGAGGCCACCGCCTTCCGACAGGATGGTGACGCGGTAACCGTCTCGGTCCAGCGCGATGTTGGCGAACTCAAAGGCCGCGAGCGCGGCAAGGCCCATCACCTGGAAACCGTCTTCGAGTATCAGGCCGATCTGGCGCATCTTCATATCCACGTCTGTAAATGACGGATATAGGCTATTCAAGTCGCACCGCATTCGTCAATGAAGACAACCACCTTATGTCCTAAAACGACGCTTTATTGACATTTGAGCCACAACCGAACTGCCTCATAGTGACCACACCGCGATCTGAAACGAATCCAGACGCTCACCAACCCACTGAGGCACCGACATGCAACTGACGCAAAACACCCTCTTCATCACCGGCGGCACTTCCGGCATCGGCCGCGCCTTGGCCGTCGCTTTTCACAACCTGGGCAACAAGGTCATCGTGGCCGGCCGCCGGCAGGCGCTGCTGGACGAGATCGCCGCGGCGCATCCGGGCATCGAAGGCATCCAGCTCGATATCTCGGACGCTCAGGATATCGACCGCGTCGCCAAAACCTTGATCGCCAAATATCCGACGCTGAACGTGCTGATCAACAACGCGGGCATCATGCCGTTCGATGATCCCTCATCCACGGTCGACGACGCCGTGTCGCAGCGGATTCTGGAAACGAACCTGCTGGGGCCGATCCGCCTCACGTCCGCCCTGATCGACCATCTGAAGGCGCAACCGCGCGCGACGATCATCCACAACACGTCGATGCTCGCCTACGTGCCGATCGCCACCAACGCCGTGTACTCGGCGGCCAAGGCCGCCCTGCATTCGTACGCGCTGTCGCAACGGTTCATGCTGCGCGACACCAATGTGACGGTGCAGGAGATCGCGCCGCCGTGGGTCGACACGGACCTGATCAAGAAAAGCGGCGATCCGCGCGCCATGCCGCTGGAGGCGTTCATCGCTGAAACGATGCAGAAGCTGGCGAGCGATGCGCCCGAAGTGCTGGTCGACGCCATTCGCGATCTGCGCGACAACCCTGGCTCGAACGAGCACGGGTTCGTCAATGCCTTCAACCAAAGTCTGGTCGACAACCCGATTCCGGTCTGAGGCAGCCCGCGCGGCGCCGTATGGGCGCCGTCCCCCTTCGGATGGATCTCATGACTACGAACTTGGACACGGCAGTCCCCGCGCCTGCCAGCGCGTCGACGGCGGCAGGCCGCGACGCGGGATTGCTGCCTGCCGGCTTCCTGGCGCTCGGCACGTTTGCCATCGGCACGGAAGGCTTCATGATTGCGCCGCTGCTGCCGACAATGGCGGCGGACTTCCGGATGACGGTGCCGCAGATGGCATCGCTCATTGTGGTGTTCACGCTGACGCTGGCGGTCAGTTCGCCGGCCATGACGGTTCTGACCGCACGTTGGAATCGGCGCGCGGCCCTGCAGCTTGCCATGAGCTTGTTCGCCTTGGGCAACGTGCTGGCGGCCTGGTCTCCCGCTTTCTGGACACTGATGGCGGCGCGCGTGGTCATGGCCATAGCCGCGGGCCTTTATGTGCCTAACGCGAACGCGCTGGCCGGGGTGATCGTGGCGCCCGAACGGCGAGGCAAGGCGCTGGCCGTCGTCAGCGGCGGCATGACGCTGGCGATTGCGCTCGGACTGCCGCTGGGCGCGGTGGCCGGTCACTTTTTTGGCTGGCGCGCCACGTTTTTGATCGTCGCGGTGATGAGTCTCGTGGCGATCGCCGGCATCCAGGCGGGCATCGCGCCCGGCGCGGGCGCCGGCATTCCGGTCGCGACGCTGCGGCAGCGGCTTGCCGTCGTGCGCCAGCCGGCGATCGTCCGGCTGCTGTCCGTCAGCCTGTTCTGGGCGGTCGGGGCGTTCACGGCCTACCCGTTCCTCGCGCCGTACCTGACGCGCGTGCTGGGCTTTGGCGAGACCGGCATCAGCGCGACGGTGTCGCTCTGGGGCGTGGCGGCGGCGCTGGGCGTGACGACGGGCGGCGCCTTGTCTGACAGGCTGGGCGCCAACCGCGTCGTGCGGATGTCGCTGACCGTGCTGGGACTGGCATTCCTGGGGCTGTCGCTGGCAACGGCGATGCCCGCGTCTTCCGCCGTCACGCCCGTGCTGCTCGCCGTGTTCCTGTGGGGCTTTACGGTCTGGTCGTTCTTTCCCGCGCAAATGTCACGCCTCATTGGCGCGGGGCCGTCGGGACAGGCGCCCGTGGCCCTGGCGTTGAACACGTCGACGATGTACTTCGGTTTTTCGGCGGGCAGCGCACTGGGCGCCGCCATCCTCGATGCGGGCGCGATCTGGGGCATCGGACTGGTGGCGGCGATGGCGCAGGCCGCGGCGATTGGGCTGGACGGGCGCGTCATTGCGCACGGGCAGGACGCGCTGCAGCCCTGCCCTACGCCCGCCCCGCCGCCACGTTCACGCTGATCGCGATGATGAACACATTGAAGAAGAACGCGATGACGCCATGCGTCATCGCCATGCGCCGCAGCCGCCGGTTGACGATCTGCACGTCCGACACCTGGAACGTCATGCCCAGCACCAGCGAGAAATACGCGAAGTCCCAGTAGTCGGGGTCGTCCGTGCCCGGAAAATCCAGGCCCTTGTGCATGGCGTTCTTATGGCCGTAGTACCCGTGGGCGTAGTGCAGCGCGAAGATCATGTTCATGTAGAGCCACGACAGCACGATGGTCACGGCGGCGGCCAGCGTGTCCACCAGCGCGCCGACGCTGCTCCGCGCGTGCAGTTCGACCCACAGCGCGACGAGCACCATGCAGGACAGCGCGACGCTGCTCCACAGGACGCCGGTGCGGCCGACGTCATGCTGGCGGGCGTGCAGACGCATGGAAGCGGCGCTGGTGCGGCCGAACACGCGCACGGTAAGGATCAGGAAGACCAGTGCCCCGGCGTCAAACCCAAGCAGGATGGCGAGGCTGGGCGGGAGACCGGCGGCGTATAGCGCGCCCGCGACGACGAGCAGCATGCCGGCGCATAACATCAGCCGGCGATGGGCATCGAAGAACGGCAGCGGCTCGGCGTTCGACGCCGCGCCGGCATCGCCGGGCGTCTCTTGCCCGGCACGGTCATCCGGGGCATCGCTGCCCCGGGCGCTTTTATCTGAAGCTTTTTCCTCTTTAAGCGGCTGCATGGCGGGCTCCTGTCCACAGCGCGAATCCCGGGCATATCGCACGCGCCGGGCTTGCGTAGGCCCCTACGCTAACTGATGCCGAGCAAACCGGCCAGCGCCCCGGCAAACAGCAGCCACAGTGGATGAATCCGGGTGACGCTGGCCAGGATCGCCACGATGGCCGTGATGGCGCCCAGCAGCCACGTGTGCACGGAGGCTTCGGTGATGAGTGATGCGCTGGCAGCGACCAATCCGACGGTCATCGGGAAGATGCCCACCTGGATCACGCCACGCCACGGGCGGTCCTTGAACTTTTCCCACAGGCCCAGCGCGATGACGGTGATGATGGACGACGGACCGAACTTGGCGATGGTCGTGGCAAGCACGCCCGGCAGGCCCGCAACGTGCCAGCCGACCAGCGTGACGACCATCAGGTTGGGACCCGGCGCGGCCTGGCCGAGCGCGAAGAGCGCGGAAAAGTCGGCTGCCGTCATCCAGCCGTGCACTTCCACGACCTGACGCTGCATCTCCGGCAGGATGGTGTTGCCGCCGCCAAAGGCCAGCACGGACAGCTCGGTAAAGATCAGGACGAGCGCAACAAGGGTATGGATCATCGACGTTGCCTCCACACCATCAGGATGCTGAGCGGCGTCAGGACCGCCATGGTCGGCAGCAGCGGAATGCGCAGCACGGCGATCGCAATGAAACAGGCGGTGGCGACCACGCCCGCCAGCCAGTCGCGGCGCTTGATAACCGGGATGCCGATTTTCACCGCCATCGAAATCAGCAACCCGGCCGCAGCCGCAGCCAGACCGGCAAAAAGATGCTGGATGTCTGGATCGTTCTGAAAGCGGTCATAGACCATGCCCAGCATGATCACGATGACGGACGGCGCCAGGATCAGGCCCATCAGCGCGGCAAAGGCGCCGCGCGGGCCGCGGAATTTCATGCCCAGCGCGACGGACAGGTTGATGATGTTGCCGCCCGGCAGGAACTGGCACAGGCCCAGCAGTTCGGTGAACTCGGCGCCGGTCAGCCAGCGGTGTTTTTCGACGACCATGCGCCGGGCCAGCGGTAAGGCGCCGCCGAAGGCCGTCAGGCCCAGCATGAGAAATCCATAGAACAACTGGCCGCAAGTGGGGGGAGGCCGTACGCCGGCCTCATCGAGGGGAAGTGCTGCGTTCATCTTTTTGGTGGCTGGCGCAAGGCCGGCGATGGGAGCTGGCGAGAGAGCCGCGCCAGAGGTGGATAACGAACTTGCAGCGTACGCTTCGCGCCAGATAATGTCTAATATATGACAAGTTCAAAACTCATATCGAACACATATGGCAAGCGTAGACCTGCGACTCCTGCGTTACTTCCTGGCGGTCGCCGAGGAATCCCACCTGACCAAGGCCGCCGCCCGGCTGGGGATCCGCCAGCCCCCACTCAGCCAGCAGATCCGGGTGCTGGAGGCCGAGTTGGGGGTGACCCTGTTCCACCGCCTGCCGCGCGGCATGGAGCTGACCGAAAGCGGCCGCGCGCTGCTGGATGACGCGCGCAACATCATCGCGATGGTGGACCAGGCCGTGGACGGCGTGCGGCGTGTGTCGCAGGGCGAGGCGGGCCGGTTGACGGTGGGATTCACGGGGTCGGCGGCATTTCATCCGTTCGTGCCGTCGGTCATCCGGCGCTTCCGCGAAAGCGCGCCGCACGTGCATCTGGTGCTGGAGGAAAGCAGCACCGGTGAACTGCGCGAGGCGGTGGCCGAAGGGCGCATCGACGTCGCCTTCATCCGCGGCGCGCACGCGGACCCGGGCGTGCAGATGGAAACCGTGCTCGAGGAAGCCATGCTGGCGGCCTTTCCGGCCGACCATCCGGCCGTGAAGGGCCGCACGCGCAAACGCATCGCGCTGTCGGAACTGGCGGAGGAATCGCTGATCCTGTACCGCCGTCACAGCGGCCCGGGCCTGTACGACGCAATCATTGCCGCCTGCAGCGCGGAAGGCTTCAGCCCGCGCGTCACGCAGGAGGCGCCGCGCATGCTGTCCACGCTGAGTTTTGTCGCCGCGGGGCTGGGCGTGTCGCTGGTGCCGGCATCGCTGCGCCGCGTGAACATCGAAGGCGTGGTGTACGTCAGCGTCACGCATCCGGCGGCGTTGCGCGCGCCGCTAAACCTGATCTGGCGCGATGCGCCTCGTCGATCAGCTTGCGCGCGGCGGCAGCGGGACGCATCGCCGGCGGCGCAGAGCCGGTAAACCCCTGCC
>CBHWAL010000042.1:0-14360 GCA_966111495.1 uncultured Achromobacter sp.
CGCCGGATCAGGCTGCGCGCATGGTGGACCCGCCCGGCCGAGGACCAGCCATACGAGCCACCAAACACCCCGGCCGCGCCATGCTTGGCGCGCACGCGCGCCAGCTCGCCCGACACGAGGTCGAGCGCGCGGTCCCAGGAAATTTCAATGTAGTCGTCGCCCTCGCGGTCGCGGCGGCCTTCAAGCCAGCCGCGCCGCACCGCCGGACGGCGCACGCGCAGTGGCGAATGCACCATCTCGGGAATGGAATCCAGCATGGGGGAGGGCGCGGGATCCGGCCCAAAGGGCTCGCAGCCGACCAGGCGGCCGGCTTCGGTGATTGCCGTGAAGGCGCCCCAATGCGCGAGCGAGGGGTGACGCGTACGTGCCATGCGGAAAACTCAGAGTGCGGTTCGATCCTGGACCAGCCTGACCCAGAACGCGGCGCCATGGCTGATGGCTTGATCGTTGAAATCATACTGCGGCGTGTGCAGGCCCGATGCATCACCTTCGCGGGCATCGCCCGGCAGTGACTTAGAATGGCCGGTCAAGATCGGCAATTTCCGCGCCGATTAGCAGACCGTTCAACAATCGTATGGCAACGACATTCCAGCTGGATACGCTCAAGATTCAGATGAACGAGGCGGCGCTCCAGCGGCTGGATCTGCATCAGCGCATCCAGCGGGCGCTGCGCGCGCTGATCCTGGACGGCGCGCTGGCACCGCGGGTCAAGCTGCCCGCGACGCGCGGCTTGGCCAAGTCGTTGGGCGTGTCGCGCGACACCGTCGAAAACGCCTACGTGCAACTGCATCGCGATGGCTACATCGTGCGTCGCGAGGGCTCGGGCAGCTATGTGTCCGAGACGGTGGGAATCGAACTGCGGGGCGCGACGCGCAAGCGGGCAAGGCTGGAGCGCAAGCCCGGCGCGGCGCAGCCGGGGGCGGGTCTGAGCCGGCGCGGGCGGGCGATCCTCAATAGCGGCGGCGTTTCAGACCAGCAGGTCATCAAGGCGTTCGCCACCGGGCTGCCCGAGACGCGCACGTTTCCCACTGGCGTCTGGGAACGCCTGCAGCGCCAAGTCATGAAGGACAGCCGCAGCCACGTGCTGCTGCATGGCGAACCGCAGGGCGCTGGACCGCTGCGCCGCGCCATCGCAGCCTATCTGAATCTGGAGCGTGGCGCCAAGGTCGTGCCCGAGCAGATCCTGGTGCTCAGCAGCACCCGGCAAGCGCTCTTCCTGTGCGCGCAACTGCTGGCCGACGCCGACAAGCCCATCCTGATGGAGAACCCCGGTTACTTCGGCGCCCGCAAGTCGTTCGAGGCCGCCGAAACGCGGATCGTGCCGATAGACGTCGATTCGCAGGGCATACGCACGGACCTCCTGCGCGCGGACCGCAGCGGCGCCAGTTGCGTGTATGTGACACCGTCGCACCAGTATCCGACGGGCGTGACGTTGTCGCTGGAACGCAGGCTGGAGCTGATCGGTTGGGCCGCCGGCAATGGCAAGTGGATCATCGAGGACGACTACGACAGCGAATTCCATTACGACGGTTTGCCGACCGCTTGCGTGCAGGGCCTGGACCGGCATCAACGCACCTTGTACCTGGGTACGTTCAGCAAGACGCTGTATCCCGGCCTGAGGATGGGATACATGGCGCTGCCGCCGGAACTGGTCGACGCCTTTTCACGGGCGCGCAGCATCATGGACGGACACACGCCGCAGATACTGCAGTTGACACTGGCCCGCTTCATGGAAGACGGTCATTACCATTCGCACGTGCGGGCGATGCGCAAGCTGTACGCGGCGCGCCGCGAGGTTCTGCTGGCGTCACTGGTCAAGCGGCTGGGCCACGTCGTGCAGGCCGTGCGTCCCCCCGGCGGCCTGCAGATCCCGTGCCTGCTCGAGCCGGGTTGGTCCGAGGAAAGGACCCTGCTTTTGGCAGAGCGCGCCGGCCTGCGCCTGCCCGGCCTCAGCCGGCTGTATGCCGGCCCGTACAAGCAGCCGGGCTGGCTGTTGGGCTATGCGTCGTTGACGGCCTACGAGATCGAGGACGCCGTGCTGCGTCTGGAGAACGCGCTGTCAAGGGCTTGACCGGCCTTGATTGGGCAGCATGGAGTGCCGTCCCTGAGGGCCGCCGTGCATCAGCAGATGCGCAGTCAGGCCGGCCACCAGGCCCCAGAATGCGCCGCCCACGCCTAGCATCGTGACGTTCGCGGCGGTGGCCAGAAAGGTGATGAGCGCCGTCTCACGCGTGCGCGCGTCGGCCATGGCGTTGGCCAGGCTGCCGCCAATCGCGCCAAGCAAGGCAAGGCCGGCCAGCGTGGTGATGAATGCCTTGGGCAGCACCATGAACAGTGTCGCCAACGTAACGCCGAAGGTGCCGACCAGAATGTAGAACGCACCGCAGGCTAGACCCGCGATGTAACGCTTGGCGGGATCCTCATGGGCGTCCTTGCCGGTGCAGATGGCGGCGGTGATCGCCGCGACATTGAAAGCGTGCGCGCCGAAAGGCGCCATCACGAGCGAGCCCAGTCCCGTCACGGTCAGGATCGGATTCGCGCTGGTCCGGTAGCCATCGTTGCGCAGCACCAGCATGCCGGGCATGTACTGACCCGTGAGCGTGATGATGAAAAGGGGCAGGGCAACGCCCAGCGTGGCCTGCAAAGAGAAGCCGGGCATTTCGAACACGGGCGCCGCCAGGCGCAGATGGACCGCCGAGAAGTCGATCCGGCCCTGCGCGACGAGCAATGCGAGGCCGATGGCCAGGATGCCGATCACGGCGAAGCGCGAGGAGAAGCGCTTGAGCAGCGCGTAAGACACCACCAGCACGATCACCAGCAGGGGGTCGGCGCTGGCGCCGCCAAATGCATTGACGCCAAACTGCAGCAGGATGCCCGCCAGCAGACCGGCGGCGATGCCCCCCGGGATCCTGCGCACAAGGTTCTCGAAAGCACCCGACAGCCCCAGCACGATGAAACCCAGCGCCGACAACATGTACGCGCCGATGACTTCTTGATAAGGCGTGAACGGCATGACCGTGGCCAGGAACGCGGCGCCGGGCGTGGACCACGCCGTAATGATGGGCGCCTTGTAGCGCCAGCTGAGCAGCGCGCCGGTGACGCCCACCCCGATGGAAACCGCCCACACCCAGGAGGTGGTCTGCGCTGGCGACAAGTGGGCCAGCTCTGCCGCCTGAAACACCAGGACAAAGGTGCCGCCGTAGTTCACCAAGACCGATATCAGGGCCGCGACGGTGGGGGATAGGAAGTCGGCGAGTCGGATACCCGCCCGAGGTGCTGTCATGAATCACTCCGCATTCAAGGGGCGCCCGACCGCAGGCCGGACTTGAACGGGGAGTCTATGCGGAGCGTGGCGGGTTGATACCTGCCACATCCAGCCGGGCGGGCAGACCGCTTCTGCAGTGGAGCGTCTCTTAAAGCTCGTCCAGGCGTGCCAAGGTCAGCGCCGCGTGCTGGCGCAACGCCGTCTGCGCGTCCTCGGGCATGTCTCGCCAGCGTTGGTACACCATGGCCAGGCGCCGGTTGTCCTCGAGCTGCGGTTGATGGCGAGCAAAGAAATCCCAGTACAGCGCGTTGAACGGACAGGCGCGCTCGCCCGTCTTCTGTTTCCTGTCGTACGAGCATCCACGGCAGTAATCGCTCATGCGGTCGATGTAGGACGCACTGCCGGCATAGGGTTTCGTGCCCAGCAGACCACCGTCGGCAAACTGGCTCATGCCAACCGTGTTCGGCAGTTCGACCCATTCGAACGCATCGATGTAAACGCCCAGATACCAACGGTGCACTTCGGCGGGGTCCAGACCGGCCAATAGCGCGAAGTTGCCGATGACCATCAGGCGTTGGATATGGTGCGCGTAAGCGTTGTCCAGCGAATTGCCAATGGCGTCGCGCATGCAGTGCATGGTGGTCTTTCCGGTCCAGAACCACGTCGGCAGCGGGCGTGTGTGCGCCAAGGCGTTGCGCGTCTCGTAACCCGGCATGTGCGCCCAATACACGCCACGCACATATTCGCGCCATCCCAGGATCTGCCGGATGAAGCCCTCGACCGCAGCCAAGGGCGCGCGCCCCGTTTCGTAGGCGGCCTGCGCCTGCCGCACCAGCTCGTCTGGGTGCAGCATCTTGGTGTTCAAGGCGAACGACAACTGCGAGTGAAACAGGCGCGGATTGCCCGCGCTCATGGCGTCTTCGTAAGCCCCGAAGTTTGGAAGCGTGTGCTGGATGAAATGATCCAGCCACGCCAACGCCTGCGTGCGATTCAACGGCCAGCGGAACTGATCGGCTTGCGGATTTCCAAAGCTTCGCACGCCTGCCTGACACACCGTTTCCCACAACGCGCGATGGTCATGCTCTGGCCGGGCGTCCGGCGGTAGCGGCGGCGTGCCGGGCCAGGACTTGCGGTTGTCGTGGTCAAAGTTCCATCGGCCGCCCGCGGGCGCGCCCGATTCGTCCGCGAGCACGCCATGGCGCTGGCGCATATGACGGTAGAACGTCTCCATGAGCCAGTTCTTGCGTGGACCGAAGAACTTGGCCACCTGGTCACGCGTCGTGTAGAAATGCTCGCTGGCGGCTTCCCGGACAGAGAATGCTTGCGACGCACTCCAGACGCCAAGGACTTCACTGACGCGCCACTCATCGGGCTGCTGGTAGTCCAGTTCTCGGGCGCCATAGTGGGCCATCAACGCTGCCAGATTTTGGGTGATGTTCTGCCGATTGCTGGGATTGTCGATGGCGACATACCGCACGCGATGTCCCGCCTCGCGCAGATGTCGCGCGAAGTCGCGCATGGCGGCGAATATCGCCAGGATTTTTTGCGCGTGGTGCAGCACGTAGTCCGTCTCTTGACGCACTTCCATCAGCACATACACGACGTTTGGGTCGGTCCGGGCGAACCAGCTGTGCAACGGGTTCAGCTGATCGCCGAGAATCAGGCGCAGGGTGTGCGCGCTTGCGCGCTCGGATGTCATGGCGCGCGGCCCCGCATCAGGAGTCAGGTTCAAGTGGCGGCTGTTCGCGATCCTGGCTGACCCAGATGAATGCGTCGGTGTCCAGGCCCAACGCCTTGGCGCGGCGCAGGATGTCGTCGCGCGTATCGCGGCCAAGCGTCTTGTCACGCGCGAGAATCCAGGCGTAGCTGCGATCCGGGCCAACGACGAGGGCCCAGCGATAATCCGGGTCCAATGCGGCCACATGGTAGCCGCCATAGAAGGGGCCGAAGAACGACACTTTCAGCGATGCCACCGACGGGTCACCGGTGAAGCGGGCTCGCCCCTGCGCCGAACGCCAATCGCCTTGCGACCCCTTGGCCGGGTCGAACCCGCGGTTGACGACGCGCACGGTGCCGTCATCCTGCAGCGTGTAGTGAGCGGTGACGTCCGTCATGCCGCGTTCGAAGCTGTGGTCCAGCCGCGCGATTTCAAACCAGCGTCCTTCATAACGATGCACGTCGAAGGAGCCAACAGGTGTTACGCCTTTGGGCGGCGTCGTCGCGGCACAGCCATACAACGTCAAACCCAACAGTCCCAAGGCCAGCCACGGCGCGACGCGCCGCAACGGGTGGATGAAACGATGACCGGCTTCTGCATGGCGCATGAAAGACCTCCGCTGAATTCGAATCTCGGAAATTATATTTGCGGGGTGTGCGCCCTTGGTTCCAGTTCGGAAAGAAAGGAAACAATTCATGGGCGTCGGGCCGCTTCAGTCCCGTGCCAGTGCCGGCGTCGATTCAGGCGGGCCGGCGCTACATCACCTTTACCGCCCGCCCGATGAACTGGATCGGTCCGGTCGGCTTGCCGGTGGGTGATCCGGTGGCCGGTTCCAGCGTCAGTTCAAACAACTGGTTCGGCTCCAGCGGCGGAAGCTTGTCCAGCGCGATGCGCACGGGCTCTCCGGGTTTGATCAGGCCCAGCGATACCGGGCCAGCCCAGCCGTCGGCCTTGGTCCAGAACTCCAGCGCCCGATCGGCCGGGACCTGCATGGCCGCGATCGGCACCAGTTGCACCTCGCGCTGACCGGCACTGGCCTGCACGACCCAGCCTGGCGTTTGCGACTGCGGCGCGACCAGCACCACCATGTACTGCATGAGACCCGGTGCGGGCGCGGGCCGCAGCGCGAGCGTACCGGCCAGCACCAGGGCGGCGGCCAGGCCGCTGGCGGCCGCGCCGCGCCAGAAGAACAGGCTGTCCCACCAACCCGGGCGCGTCGGCTGCGCGGCTTGGCGGGCCGCGCGCTGGCGATCCAGCGTTTCCGCAATGCGAGGCCACAGACCGGGCGAAGGCTCAATCGGCTCGGCCAGGCTGCTGAGCGGCAACAGGCGTTCTTCCCAGCGATCGACGGCGGCGCGCAGGGCGGCATCATGCGGCAGGCGGGCGTTGACGTCGCGCCGGCGCGCCGCGGACAAGGTGCCCAGCACGTATTCGCCGGCCAGTTCGTCCAGGCTGTCGGGGGAAGGGGACGGGGCGCTCATGCCAGGCATTCCTTCAGCGCTTTCAGGCTGCGTTTGATCCAGGCTTTGACGGTGCCCAGCGGCGCGCCCAGGCGCTGGGCGATTTCACTGTGCGACAGGCCTTCCACATAGGCATGCAGCACGCAATTGCGGCGCACGGGTTCCAGTTGTTCGAGGCACGGGCCGATGCGGCCGGCACTGTCGCGCCAGTCGAACGCGTCGCGAATGTCGTGCCAGGCGTCGATCGCGTCGCGGGCATCCAGCGCCGCGGCGGTATCGTCGTCGACGGCGGTTTCGTGGCGGCCGTCGCGCACGGCGTTCAGCGCCAGGTTGCGCGCGACGCTGTAGAGCCAGCCGCGGGCCGAGCCGCGCGTGGCATCGAAGCTGCCGGCGCGGTGCCAGATGTTGACGAAGGCGTCGTGCACGATGTCTTCGGCCCGGGCGCGGTCGCGCACGATGCGCTGCGCGACGCCCAGCAGCCGGGGGCCTTCGTGGCGGTACAGGGCTTCCAGCGCCGAGCGGCTTCCCGCGGCGCACTGCTCGAGGGCCGCGTTGTAATCGAAATCCGGATCAGGTCGGTTCGGCATGCGCGCAGAGCAGGAAGGGTGGGCACGGACCGGGCTGACAAGCTCCGGGCGGCGGCGGATCCAGGCATGTTACCGGACTCCCGCCGCCGCCAGGGGCTTGTCGGCCCGGTGTCAGTTCGCCTTCCAGAAGAGGTAGTCGGCCTGGTACGACACCTGGCTGCGTTCGCCGGCCTTGGTGCAAGGCTTCTGCGGCGCCACGCCGCCCTTGAGCGCCGTGCGCTGGATGTACGTGACGCCTGTCAGGGCGCCGGCGCCCATGGCGGGATTGGCCTTGACCAGTTGATAGGGCAGGTTGCCCGCGCCAGCCGGCGCCACGGCGACCTGCGTGCCGGTCAGCTTGGAGCCGTCCGCGGCTTCCCAGGTGGCGGGCGGGCCGTAGTAGGTGCCTACCTGCTTGCCCTGGCGGTCTTTCAGCACCGCCTTCGGACCGGCGAAGACCCATTCCATCTGGTCCTTGGCGTCGGCCTTGGCGCGGCATTCATAGGTGATGTCGCCCGTGCCCACGGTTTCCCAGGCCACTTTGTGGCCGGCGGGTACCTGAACAGAAGCGGGCAGGGCGTCTTGCGAGGCGGCCAGAGCCGGAGAAGCTTGCAGCATGCCGCAAGCGGCCAGCAGAGCGGCCGCGAAAAGGCCGTTGGCGGGGGTTTGGCGAATCATCATGAGCGGTCTCCTGCGCAACAAAACGCTGCGGATACGGCGCACGGAATGTGCGCCGTTGCAGGTACTACACGCGGGAGCCGTGATCGGATGCAGGCCGCGGGAAATATTTTTCGGCATGGACTTGCCTGTATCATCCGCTGCAAGACATCCGTCCTCCGAGCGGCTTATTTCTGTCGCGCGGCCTGATCGCAGTGACCCCGGATAGCCGCCATGCCCGATCCGCTTCGTCTGCAGGCTTTGATACAGGAATGCGCTCGCGGCCAGGAGTCCGCGCTGGCGGAACTCTATCGTCAGACTTCCCCGCATCTGTTTGCCCTCGCGGTACGTATATTGCGGCGAAGCGACTGGGCGGAGGAAGTCCTCCAGGACAGCTTCATCAATATCTGGCGCAACGCCGCCCGCTATTCATCGGAGCAGAGCCAAGTCATGACCTGGATGACGCGCATCGTGCGCAACCGCTGCATCGACCTGCTGCGCCGACCGGACCTGGAACGCCCCGACGCCGACGGCGCATTGACGCAGGCCTGGGCCGATGATGCGCCCGGCCCGTTCGAACGCTTGCAACGCGACCAGGACGGTCAGCGCCTGGCGGACTGCCTGAAACAGCTCGAAGGGCAGCAACGCGCTGCCATCGCGCTGTCCTTTTTCGACGACCTCAGTCACAGCGAGATCGCCCGCCGCCTGCAGGCTCCGCTGGGCACGATCAAGAGCTGGGTGCGGCGCGGCATGGACCGGCTCAAGAGGTGTCTGTCATGAACTACACCAATCCTCAACTGCGCGAGCGGCTCGCGGCGGATTACGTGGCCGGCGCCATGCGCGGGGGCGCACGCCGCCGTTTCGAGGGCTTGATGGCCGCCGACGCCAACTTGCGCCGCCAGGTGCGCGAGTGGGAAAACGACATCTACCCCCTGTTGTGGTCGCTGCCGGCCCGGGTGCCGCCGCGCCGCGTGTGGCGCGCCATCGAATCACGCCTGAAGCCGGGTGGCGGCCGCGGCTGGCAGGGCCTGGCATTCTGGCGCGTGGTGAGCGGCGCGCTGGCGGCCATGCTGGTGGCAGGGGTGGTGATCTACCCGATGCAGGTTGACCGCGCCGCGCGCACGCAATTGATGGCGGTGCTGCAAAGCCCCGAGGCGCAGGCCATGCTGGTGGTGCGCGCCGACGAGCGCGGCGGCCTGCACGTGCATGCCTTGCAGGATCTGGCCTCGCGCGCCGATGGCAAGGCGCTGGAGCTCTGGGTGATTCCGCCGGGACAGGCGCCGATATCCGTCGGGGTGGTGGCGCCCGAAGGCTTGACGGCGTTGCCGCCCCGCGCCCAAGGCCTGGAAGGGGGGCAGACCTTGGCCATCACGCTCGAGCCGCCGGGCGGGTCGCCGTCGGGTAAGCCCACCGGACCGGTCATCATGAAGGGCGACGTGCTCAAGATCTGAGACGCATCCAAACCGGGCCGAGCCGCGTATAGAGGGGTGTTCCGTTGCGGAGTGCCCCATGTCTTCCTGGATCGCCGCCTGCCCGCGTGGGCTGCTCGCCATCATGGCCGTGGCTGCGCTGGCCCTGGGCCTGCTGTCCGCCTGTTCCCCGTTGACGCTGCTCAATGGCGCTGTGCCTGAGGACGCCAGCGGCGTCACGGCGGGCATTGCTTACGGCACATTGCCGCGTCAGCGCCTGGACGTCTATCGGCCACCCGGCGCGACGAGCGCGCCCGTGGTGGTTTTCTTCTACGGCGGCGGCTGGCGCAGCGGTGAACGCGCGGACTACCGGTTCGTGGGCGACGCGCTGGCGGCGCGTGGCATGGTGGCCGTTGTTGCCGACTACCGTCTCTATCCAGAAGTTGGCTTCCCCGCCTTCCTGCGTGATGCCGCCATGGCGGTCGCGTGGACCCAGCGGCACATCGGCGCCTATGGCGGAGATTCGGCGCGCGTCTTCGTCGCTGGCCACAGTGCCGGCGGGTACATCGCAGCCATGCTGGCGCTGGATGACCGCTGGCTGGGCGGCGCCGGTTCCAGCCCCGCGACCCTGGCCGGATGGATCGGGCTGGCCGGTCCCTATGACTTCCTTCCCATCGTGGCGCGCGGCGTGCGGCCGGTGTTCGGCTATCCGGACACGCCGGCCGACTCCCAACCCATTCACCATGTCAGCAGCCACGCGCCACCGGGCCTGCTGCTGACAGGCACCGCTGACACCACGGTCGATCCGCGCCGCAACAGCGTCAGCCTGGCGCACGCCCTGCAGGATGCGGGCGCGTGTGCGCACTTGGTGCAGTACCCCGATCTGGGCCACAAGCTGCTGGTGGGAGCGCTGTCGCGGCCGCTGCGCTGGCGCGCACCTGTGCTCGACGACGTTAGCGCGTTCGTCGCTCGCCCCTGCACATCCCCATAGGTCTATGGCGATGCGATTGCGGTTTGCGTTCCGGTTGCGGTCGAGCGGCGCATCTCGAGTAAGGGTATTCACTTACGCATCCGATGCAACGCCGCGCCCGTATATCCCCATACGTTTCCCACAGGACAGCATGATGCGCTCCGTTCTTACCGGCTGGACCGCTTCGATTCGGCGCTGGGTCGATACGCAGGCACAGGACGCGCCGCGGATTGACCCCGATCGCATCGACCCCGATCGCATCGACTGGACCCGCGCCTTGCCTTTCGCGTTGCTGCACGCCGGCTGCCTGGGTGTGCTGTGGACCGGCGTGTCGCCGGTTGCGCTGGCGCTGGCGGGGGCGCTCTACGCGGTGCGCATGTTCGCCCTGACCGGCTTCTATCACCGCTACTTCTCGCATCGCACGTTCCGCACGTCGCGCGGCATGCAGTGGGTGTTCGCCGTGCTGGGGGCATCGTGCGCGCAGCGCGGACCACTGTGGTGGGCGGCCCATCATCGCCACCACCATCGCCATGCCGACGATGCGCATGATCTGCACTCGCCGCGCCGGCACGGCTTCTGGTGGAGCCACATGGGCTGGTTCCTGACGCGCCGCGCCTTCGCCACCGACCTCACGCGCGTGCCGGACCTGCGCGGCTACCCCGAACTGCGCTGGCTCGACCGCTTCGACGCGGCGGTGCCGCTGGCGCTGGCGTTGGGGTGCTACGGGTTGGGGGCGCTGTTGGCACGCGTGGCGCCCGGTCTGGGCACCGACGGGCCGCAGATGCTGGTGTGGGGCTTTTTCATCTCTACCGTGGCCCTGTTCCACGCCACCGTCACGATCAACTCGCTGGCGCACCGCTACGGCAAGCGGCGCTACGACACCGCCGACGATAGCCGCAACAACGCCTGGCTGGCGCTGCTGACGTTCGGCGAGGGCTGGCACAACAACCATCACTTTTATCCGGGCTCGGCGCGCCAGGGTTTCCGTGCGCGCGAGATCGACATCACCTGGTATGGCCTGCGCGTGCTGGCTGCCACCGGCCTCATCTGGGACCTCAAGGCGGTGCCGGCCTGGGCGCTGGCTGCAGCCAAGGAGTGAACATGCGCATCGCCATCATCGGTTCGGGCATCGCAGGGCTGGTCTGCGCCTGGAAGCTGGGTCGCGTCCACGACGTCACCCTGTACGAGGCCAACGATTACCTGGGCGGGCATACGCATACGCACAGGGTCGAGCAGGGCGGCCGGCGCTATGCGGTGGACAGCGGATTCATCGTCCACAACCCGCTCAATTACCCGCATTTCACGGCGTTGCTGGCGGAGTTGGACGTGGCGTCGCAGCCCACCACCATGAGCTTTTCGGTGCACAAGCAGGCGGACGATCTGGCCTATAACGCGGCCTCGCTGGACACGCTGTTCTGCCAGCGGCGCAACCTGCTGTCGCCGCGATTCCTGGGGATGGTGCGCGACCTGATGCGCTTTTACCGGGAGGCGCCCGCGCTGTTGCGCGCGCCGGAACCTGGCCCCACGCTCGGCGACTACCTGGCGCAACACCGTTACGGCGAGGCATTCCGCACCGATCATCTGATTCCGATGGCGTCGGCGCTGTGGTCGTCGCCGGCCTCGCGCATTCTCGAATTTCCTGCGCGATACCTGGTGCGGTTCATGGCGAACCACCAGATGCTGCGCGTGAGCGGCCGGCCGCAGTGGTGCGTGGTGCAGGGCGGATCGCGCCGCTACATCGACGCCATGCGCCGGCAATGGAAGGTGCGCGAGCGGCTCAACTGCGCCGTGCGCGCCGTCAGGCGCCTGCCGGGCGGCGTGCAGGTGATGACGCGCGATGGCCAGGAACAGCATGACGAAGTGATCTTCGCCTGCCACAGCGATCAGGCGCTGGCGCTGCTGGCCGACCCGTCGCCGCAGGAACGCGAGGTCCTGGGCGTCATCACCTACCAGGACAACGAGGTGGTGCTGCATACCGACGAACGTCTGTTGCCGCGTCAGCGCAAGGCCTGGGCCGCCTGGAACGCCTACGTGCCGGCCGATCCCGACGCGCCGTGTTCGGTCAGTTATTGCATGAACCTGCTGCAGGGCATCAGGTCGCCGCGGCCCTTCATCGTGACGCTGAATCGTAGCCATGCCATCGATCCGGGCCAGGTGCTGGCGCGCATGCGATATCACCACCCCGTGTACACCCATGAATCCGTGGCCGCGCAGGCGCGCCGAACCGAGATATCCGGTCGCCGGCGCAGCTGGTACGCCGGCGCCTACTGGGGCTGGGGCTTTCATGAAGACGGCGTGGCCAGCGCGCTGGACGTGGTGCGCGGCATCCTGGATCAGCCGCGGGTCTGGGCGAGGGAGGCGGCATGATCCTGCAAAGCGCCGTCTACGAGGGCCGGGTGACGCACCGGCGCCACCATCCGCACCCGCATGGCTTCGGCTACCGCATGGCGCAGCTTTATCTGGACCTCGACGAGATCGACTCCGTGTTCCAGGGCCGCTGGCTATGGTCGGTGGACCGGCCCAACCTGGCGCAGTGGCGCCGTGCCGATTATCTCGACGCCGGCGAGGGCCTGCCGCTGGCGCAGGCGGTGCGGCAACGCCTGCGGGCGCAGCTGGGAGACATGCCGGACGGACCCATCCGCCTGCTGGCGCACCCCCGCTACGCCGGCTATGTCTTCAATCCCGTGAGCTTCTATTACTGCTTTGACGCCGACGGCCGGACGCTGGCGGCAATCGTGGCGGAGATCACCAATACGCCATGGAAGCAGCGCCATTGCGTGGTGCTGCCGGTTGCCACCGCCGAGCGCGAGGGCGGCGCGTTGGCGTGGCGCTTCGACAAGCGCTTTCACGTATCGCCCTTCATGAGCTTGGTCTGCGCGTACGCCTGGCGCTTCATCCTGCCCGCCGACGACCTGTGGGTGCATATGCGGGTCAGCCGGGCGGGCGAGGCGCAGTTCGATGCTCGCCTGGAACTGCAACGCCGCGCCCTGGACGGCGCGGCGCTGGCGCGCTTGCTATGGCGCTATCCGTTGATGACGCTGCAAGTCATCGGTGCCATTCATTGGCAGGCGCTGCGCCTGTGGATCAAGCGCAATCCCGTCCACGACCATCCCCGCACGCGTAACGGAGAACCGCGATGAAACCCATGACACCCTCGGAACACGCATCGGTCGCGGGCAGCCGCCGCGCCGGTCCGCTCGACCGCCTGCTGCGCCAGCGCCTGTTTGCCAGCCTGGCGGCGCTGAACCACGGCCGGTTGCTGATCGAGGATTGCCTGGGCAGCGCCACGCTGGGCCGCGGCGAGCCGTGCGTGCGCCTGACCGTCAGCGACCTGGGGTTCTACCGGCTGGTGGCCGCGCAAGGCAGCGTCGGCGCAGGCGAGGCCTACGGTGACGGTTTTTGGCGCTGCGACGACCTGGTCGGACTGGTGCGCCTGCTCGTGCGCAACCGCGACGCGCTGGACGCCATGGAGTCGGGGATGGCGCGACTGGCCGGCTGGGCGCTGCGGCGCTGGCATGCCGGCAACCGCAATACCCGCGATGGCAGCCGCCGCAATATCGCTGCCCACTACGACCTGGGCAATCCGTTTTTCGCGTTGTTCTTGTCCGACGACCTGATGTATTCGTCGGCGCTGTGGGCCGACGGCGATGACACGCTGGAGGCGGCGTCCCATCGCAAGCTGGAGACGATCTGCCGCAAGCTGGCACTTCGTCCCTCGGACCGCGTGGTGGAGATCGGCAGCGGTTGGGGCGGCTTGGCCATCCACGCGGCGCGCCACCACGGCTGTCACGTCACGACCGCCACGTTGTCGCGCGAGCAGCATGACCTGGCGGTCGAACGGGTGCGCGCGGCCGGCCTGCAGGACCGTGTCAGCGTTGTGCTGCGCGACTATCGCGACCTGCAGGGCCAGTACGACAAAGTGGTGTCGGTGGAAATGATCGAAGCCGTCGGCGCGAATTTTCTGGAGGCGTATTTCGCCAAGGTCGCCAGCCTGCTAAGCCCGCACGGCCGTGCCCTGATCCAGGCCATCACCATTGAAGACCACCGCTACGCGCAGGCGTTGGCGTCGGTCGATTTCATCAAACGCCACATCTTTCCGGGCAGCTTCATTCCGTCCATCGAGGCCATGCTGCGCGCCAAGACCCGCGCCTGCGATCTGGCGCTGGTGCACCTGGAGGACTTTGGCCTGTCGTACGCGCGCACGCTGCAAGTCTGGCGTGAGCGTTTCCTGGCGCGGCAGCCCGAGGTGCGGGCGCAAGGATTCGATGCGCGCTTCTGCCGCTTTCAGCAGCCCTTCGCAATGCGACTTGAGCGCC
>CBHWAL010000043.1:0-14311 GCA_966111495.1 uncultured Achromobacter sp.
CGCCGACCATTGCCATCGCCAGGATGGCCGTACCCGCTTCGATGGTGGCACTGGGGCTGACGGACGCCGCGGGGTGGATCACGGTCGCCAACGGCAGCCCCGCATCCAGGATGGCAGTGACCCAGGTGGCGCGCAACGCATTGTTGCCCACCGCCGCAATCGCTTGCGCATCGTTGGCCGCCAGTCCGCTCAAACCGGCCAGATTGGACACGACCTTGCGGCCCGCGGCCTCCTGGATGGCCGGCCAGCGGTCGTCAACGAACAGGATCTCCTGCCAGTTTCCGCTGAGCTCAGCGGCCTCGGCCACCGCGCGCCCATGCATGCCCGCCCCGATAATCACTAGCGATCTCGCCATCGTCTCTTTTTGTCCCTTATTGTCGACCCCAACCGAGCGGCACCTGCCGGCCATCCATGCCGCTCGTCCTGCTTAAGGCTTGGTCATTTAGCGTGTGGTCACCAAGCGTCTGGTCACTCGGCGCCTGATCTTCGTGGTCTCGATCAAGACACGAAACGGAAGTGTAGCAATACGACCACCGCCCGGCGGCTGCCGACTGCGCCGACGTTAGCACGGCGGCGCCTGAAAACAGATAGGAGTTGTCCGAGTGTGCGCCGCGGTGTTACGACGGCTGCGGGTGCTGACCCTTGTTCTCGGGCTCTCCGGCCTTGCAGCCGATGGCAAGCGCCAGCAACGGCGCATACGCCAGCGGCACGCCAACCCCGGGCGACATCCAGCCACGCGACACGCAAAGCGCCAGGGGAAACAGCCAGAACACGTTCAGTGCAATCACGGCCAGCAGCACGGGCTTGTGCGCGCCAAACCGGCGCGTCGCGTGCTGGTAGGCGTGCATGCGATGCGCAAGATACACGCGCTCGCCGCGTCCAAGGCGACGCAGCAGCGTCCACGTGGCGTCCACCACAAACACGCCCAGCAGAATGATCCAGGCCCACAGCAATGCGGGTTGCTGCCATGCGGCCTGCAGCGCCAGTCCGCCCAGGACGATGCCCAGGAAGCTGCTGCCAGCATCGCCCATGAATATGCGCGCCGGCGGGAAATTCCACAACAGAAATCCAGCCACCGCGGCGGCCAGCAGCAGGGGCGCCACCGCCGCGCCGTCGTGGCCGGTCAGGATGTAGATCACGCTGCCGCCAACGGCCACACAGATTGCCTCGGAAGCGGCCAGGCCGTCGATGCCATCCATGAAGTTGTACAGATTGAGCAGCCACACCAGCGCGAAAACGCCCAGCACGCTAGCGGCCAAGGCCCAAAATGCGGACGTCTGGCCCAACACGCCGGCGGGCAGGCCGCCAAACCATGCCAGCAGCCAGACAGCGCTGCCAAAATGCACCAGCAGGCGCCAACGGACCGCGACGTGGCCGCGGTCGTCCAGAAAACCGATGATCGCAACTGCCGTGCCCGCCCCGCCCAGCGCAATGGCGGTGACCACCGGCAGCAGCCCCAGCAAGACCAGCACCGGCAGACCGAGCAGAAAGCTCACCACGAAGGCCACGCCGCCGCCGCGCGGGGTCGTCACCACATGCGAGCTACGGCTGTTCGGGACGTCCAGCAGGCTGCGGCTGGCCAGCGCATACCGGCGCAGCGCGCCGGTAAGCAACCATGCCAACCCCAGGGCCGCCGCAAGGATGCACCAGATAATCACTGTAGGCATGATTCGGCAGTCAGGTCACGGTTCAGGACTTCGACCACACAGTCCGATTCACGTAGTCCGTGTAGCTCAACACCGCGCGCACGACCTGCTTGGACACCGGGCCGCCTTCGTAATCCTTGACCACGGGAATCACGCGCTCGCCGCGGCGGTGCTGGCTGGTGACGACGCGCACCGCGTCGGCAACCCGCTCAGCCTTCAGGCCGCTCATGATCAGCGTGCCTTCGTCCATGCCTTCGGGGCGCTCGTGCGCATTGCGCAGCGTGATCGCCGGCAGATTCAGCAGCGACGCCTCTTCGGTGATCGTGCCGCTGTCGGACAGCACGCAGAATGCGCCCATCTGCAGCTTGATGTAGTCGAGCAGGCCGAACGGCTTCATGAAGCGGATCAGCGGATGATCCAGCGCGTCGCCCAATGCCTCGAGGCGCTTGCGGGTGCGCGGATGGGTCGACACGATGATGGTGTGCCCGTACGTGTCCGCCAGGTTGCGCAGCGTATCGAGCAGGTCACGCAGGTTCTGCGGCGTGTCCACGTTCTCTTCGCGGTGCACGCTGACCACGAAAAACTTGTCTTCGGTCAGGCCTTCGCGGGTCAGCACATCCGACTTCAGGATGTCGTCCATGTAGTACCCAAGCACTTCCTGCATGTGCGAGCCGGTCTTGATGATCGTCTCGGGACGGATGCCCTCGGCGATCAGGTAGCGGCGCGCATGCTCCGTCAGGACCATGTTGATATCGCTCAGGTGATCGAGCACCTTGCGATTCAGCTCTTCGGGCACGCGCTGATCGAAGCAGCGATTGCCCGCTTCCATGTGGAACACCGGAATCTTGCGGCGCTTGGCGGCGATCACCGCCAGGCAGGTGTTCGTGTCGCCATACAGCAGCAAGGCGTCGGGCTTTTCCTGCTCGAAGATCTCATCGGACTTGATGATGACGTCGCCGATCGTCTTGGCCGCGGTATCGCCCGCCGCACCCAGGAAATAATCCGGCTTGCGGATCTGCAGGTCGTCAAAGAAAACCTGGTTCAGCTCGTAATCGTAATTCTGGCCGGAGTGCACCAGCACGTGATTGACCTGGGCATCAAGTTCGGCGATGACACGGCTCATCTTGATGAGCTCGGGGCGCGTGCCTACCAGCGTCATGACCTTAAGCATCGATCTGCCCCCGGATGTATTCCAGATTCAACAGCAACTTCTTCACACCTTCAACGTTCAAACGTTCCGTGTTGTGGGACGTGTAATCGTCCAACTCGGAAATCTCGGTTTCGCCTTCGACGAAATACTTCTTGTAGTTCAGATCGCGGTTATCGGCGGGAATGCGGTAATAGCGGCCCATGTCCTCGGCCTTGGCCATTTCCTCGCGCGAGATCAGCGACTCGTACAGCTTTTCGCCATGCCGCGTGCCGATCACCTTGAGCGGGCTTTCGCCGCCGATCAGTTCCTTCAGCGCGACCGCCAGGTCGGCAACGGTGGAAGCCGGGGCCTTCTGCACGAAGATGTCGCCTTGCTGCGCGTGCTCGAACGCATGCAGCACCAGATCCACCGAATCCTCGAGCGACATCAGGAATCGCGTCATGTTGGGATCCGTCACGGTCAGCGGTTCGCCGGTCTTCAACTGGCTGATGAACAGCGGAATCACCGAACCGCGCGACGCCATCACGTTGCCATAGCGCGTTGCGCAGATCACGGGACCGCGATTGACGGCGACGCGCGACTTGGCGACCACCAGCTTCTCGGCCATTGCCTTCGAGATGCCCATGGCGTTGATCGGGTACACCGCCTTGTCGGTGCTCAGCACGACCACGCGCTGCACGCCCGCGGCAATCGCCGCGTTCAGGACGTTTTCCGTGCCGATCACGTTGGTCTTGACCGCTTCCATCGGGTAGAACTCGCAGGACGGCACCTGCTTGAGCGCCGCCGCGTGAAACACGTAGTCCACGCCGATCATCGCCTGCGAAATGCTGTCGTAGTCGCGCACGTCGCCGATATGGAACTTGACCTTGTCGTCGGCCAAGGCAATGCGCATGTCCTCTTGCTTCTTTTCGTCGCGGCTGAAGACGCGGATCTCCCGCACATCGGTGGAGAGAAAACGCTTGAGCACCGTGTGTCCGAAAGAACCGGTGCCGCCGGTAATCATGAGAACTTTGTTGTCGAACATAAATTAACCATTAATCCGTTAGGGAACCAGGCGATGCGCGTGCATTTCTTGAATCAATTCCGGCCACGCGGGCGGCACATAACCCGTCGCCTGCAAGAGGCGGGTGGCATCCAGCGACCGATCGATCTTCAAGCGATCATCAGCAACGATGTCGATGCTCTTTCCGTAGACGTCTGCCACGAGCTTGAGAAGCGAATACTTGTCGATCGGCGCGACCGCGCAATGGTAGAGGCCATGCAGCTCGGGATGCGGGATCACAAAATCCTTCATCACCCGCGCCAGCTCGGTGGTCGGCAAGCCGGAGAACACCGCGCGCGTGAATCCCTTGACGGAACCCGTCTGCGACAGGAACCAGTCGACCAGCGCAACATTGCTGCCCAGTTCGTGGCCGATGATGGACGTGCGCAGCGTGATGGCGTTGGCGTCGGAGGTCACCTCGCCGATGTACTTGGACTTGCCGTAGAGATCTTCGGCATCGGAAGGATCCGATTCCAGGTACATGCCTTTGCTTCCGTCAAACACGCAGTCGGTGCTGACGTGGATCAGGCGGGCCGAGGCCAGCGCGCACAGGCGCGACAGGCGGTGCGGCAGCATGGCGTTCACGGGCAGCGCCGCCAGCGGATCCTTGGCATCGGCCAACTGTTTGATCAGGCCAATACAGTTGATGACCACGTCCGGCTTGACCCGTCCGATCACGGACACCAGCGAATCGTTATCCAGCACATCGACGCCGGTCAACAGGTTCTTGCGAAAGCGCTCGTCAAAATAACGCAGTCCCGCCGCGCCGCGCAGCGTGCCCCACGTCTCGAATGCCGGGTCTTCGCTGAAGCGCGCAAACACCGCGCTGCCCAGCATGCCCGTGACTCCTAGAACCAAAATTTTCATGCTAAACCTTCTCTTTCAAATCCAGTTTCTCGGAAAGAATACTCACTAATCGGTCCACCTGCCGGGTTATCTCGTAGTGCTCAAGATAGAACCGGCGCCCGGCGGCGGCAAGCGCATCGCGCTCGTTCTGATCCATGGCGTGCAGGCGGCCAATGCACTCAGACAGCCCGTCGGCGTCCTCGGCGGCGCATACCAGCCCGGCGCCCGCGCTGCGGATCACTTCCGCCCCCGCGCCGTCCAGCGCGCCGATGATCGGCCGGCCGGCGGCCAGGTAGGCCTGCACCTTGCTGGGTATTGTCTGCGCCAGAATGGCGTCCCGGTTCAACGTGACCAGCAACGCCCCCGCCCTGTCAAAGATATGCGGCATCTGGTCGCTGGGATAGCGGCCGGCCAGCACAACATTGGACAGGCCATCGCGTTCGACTTCGTCGCGGATCCGGCCGAGCATGCTGCCGCTGCCCACCAGCACGATCTTGCAGGCGCTCTGTCCCTTCAGCTTGCGCGCCGCGGCCAGGATGGTATGCAGCGACTGCGCAGTGCCAAGGTTACCCGCAAAGACGACGCAAAAACTGCTGTCCAGCGTGGCCAGCAGATCGGGCGGCAGCGTGCAGGGGCTACGTGTGGCGGTCTGCGGGTCGGGGCTGGAATTGCCGTAGTAGACGATCTTGCGGGCCGACGACAGGCGGGCCACCGGCGCGCGGAAAGCCTCGGACTGCACCAAAAGCAGGGATGCGGCACCATATATCGCCCGCACCATCAGTCCCACGCCGGCAAGAATGCCGCGATTTCGCACGAATCCGGTTGCGCTCAGGCTTTCTGGCCAGAGGTCCTGAATCCAGATCGCCAAGGGCAATTTCTTGCGCCATTTCAGGTAAATGGCGGGAATTACTGACGTGATCGGAGAAAATGCGACCGCCAGCACCACGTCAAAATCCTTGTGCCCGACGGCCCGGAAGCCGTGGCGCAAGCCGTTGACGACACACGACAGGTAATTGAGCACCAGATTCTTGCCGCCGCCGGCGCGGCGCGCGCGCAGCGGCACGCGGTGAATCAGCGTGCCGTCGTCCCACTGCTCGCTCGTGAAACCCTGCTCGGCATAGCCTTCGAATACCTTGCCGTCCGGATAGTTGGGCTTGCCGGTCAGCACCTCGACCACGTGCCCCTGCGCCGTCAGCGCGCGGACGAAGTCATTGATGAAGAACTGCTCCGGCCAGAAATACTGGCTGACGATCAGGATTCTCACGTCGCGCTCGCTGCTGAGGAATCGGCGCGCAGCCGGGCCCAGAACTGGCCGGGCGTCTCGGGTTCGACAACCGGGCCGGGCGCGCAAAGCTGGCGCCGCACCGCGCGTGCGATGGACGTGGCCGAGGCCGGGTCGAATGTCTGGACCGGGACACACACGTCGCGCACGTAATCCAGCTCCGACGCGACGATCTGCAGCCCGGCCTTGGTCGCCTCGATCAGCGGCAGGCCAAACGATTCGCCAAACGACGGAAACACCAGCGCGCCGGCCTGCGAATACAGCGCCGCCACGCCTTCCCGCGTCAGTTCGCCCTGGTTTTCCACGCGCAGCCCATGACGGGCCGCAACGTCCAGGAGCTCCCGCGCCAAGACCTGGTCCCGGGGGCCCAGCGTCAGGACGAGGGACGGATACAAACCATCTTCGGCCAGCAGCCGCCACGCCTCGATCAGGCGCCGATGGTTCTTGTGCGCCACGCCGTCGGCCACATAAACGAAATCCCACTGGCGCGTGCGGTCGGCCTGCACCACCGGCGTGCCGTCGGTCATGTCGGCCACGAAGGGCGCGACCCGGACGGGGGGCAGGCGCGTCGCCGTGCCAAGCCAATCGAGCACCTCGCGGCGCATGGTCGGGGTCTGGACCACGTATTCCGACACGCGATGACGGAAGCACCGTCCGATGGTTCGTTCAAAGAGCAGGCGCAGCCGCGTGGGCAACGGGAACTGCGACAGCCGCACGCCACGCAGGTAATTGCGGTTCTGCAGGAACACGACGACCCGCGCGCGCGACGGCAGAACGGGAGGCAGGCCGTGAAAGCAGAAAAGAATGGCCTGTGGCCCGGCCGCCCGACGTGCGGCAAATTCGCCCTTGAGGCGGGCCAGCGCCGTCGGCGCGACCCAATACACGGCGGCGCCCTCGGGAATCTCCAGGCGGTGCTGGACGCGCGCATCCAGGAAAAGGCGCAGCGGCGCGCCCGCCGGCCACGCGCCCAGCAGCGCCTGCAGCAGCACAAAGCCGCCGCCGGTGTGCACGTTGGGCGCGTAAAGGACGACTTCTACAGACATTCCAGGATCTCGCCGAAGCGCTGGGCGATCCGTCTGCCGCTGAATGTATCGCGGTAGCCCTGATCACACCAGTCGGCCCCGTCCTTGCGCAGGACGTGGTCCACGGCGCCTTCAACCGCCTTTTCGATCTCCTCGACGTCGGACGGGCGGGCGTGCCAGCATCCAAGCTGCTTCATCGCGTCTTCGGAGCCGCCCGGCGGAGTCAGGCCGACGATCGGCGTATCCGCGCCGATGTAGTCGGACAGCTTGCTGGGCAGGAACAGGTTCTGGCGCACATTGGCTTCGATGAGCAGCAGGATGTCCGCGTCATACATCTGCTCAAGCGATTCCACGAACGACACGTTGCCGACGGCGCGCACGGTGCCTTCCGGCAGGCTCTTGGCAGCCTCGCTGGCCAGCATCTCGGGCGGCACCAGGCCGATCAGCTCGACGCAGAGCACATCGCGCAGGTCCGGCCGCCGCTGCAAGAGTCGCACCAGCGCCTGAAACAGCGGCTCGGGCGACCGGCGGCCATACAGGACTCCCACGTAGCGCATGACGATGCGATCGTTCCTGGCCTTGGGGCGCTGCGGGAACAGGGCTTCGTCGAAGGCATGGGGAATCACGTCGGTGCGGCGGCGCACGGATTCAGGTTGCCCCTGCATCATCAGATCCAGCGAATACCGCGAGCTGTGCACGATGAAGTCCGCTGCCGCAACCGCGCGAGGCTCGTGCCGGGCGTTCCACATCTTGGTCAGCCCGCTGACCTCCAGCGGGTTGCCGGCCCACGGATCGCTGAACTGCGCCAGCCACTTTACGTTGGGCCGCGCCTTCTTCACGCGCGTCATCACCGCGTTGATCGAATGAAATGGCGACCACGTCATCACGGCGTCGTACTGGCTC
The DNA here is from genome assembly GCA_966111495.1 of uncultured Achromobacter sp. Lineage (GTDB taxonomy): Bacteria > Pseudomonadota > Gammaproteobacteria > Burkholderiales > Burkholderiaceae_B > Achromobacter. The sequence goes on from CBHWAL010000043.1 coordinate 7,892, forward strand.
AAGTCCGTGTCCATGAGCTTGCTGTACGCGGATTCCCGCAGCACGGTCATCAGGTCCGGCACACGGTCCAGCTTGCGGATGGAAGAGCGCAGGAGAGTCATCAGGCCCTTCGCGGGCCGCAGACGGTCGATCTTGCCGAAGGTCTTTTCGGCGAACGGCAGCAGGCTATGGTCCAGCGGCAATTCGGCGCAGAAGGAATCCGCGCACACGACGTCGACGTCGTAGCCAGACCGGGCCAGCGCGGCCATGGGCTTGTAGACCGCAGCCGTCATCTGCACCTGCATGGGCGGGAAGGCATAGCTGAACAGAAGAATCCTGCCCTTGCGCGAGTTCGGTTGGTCCATGGTGCTTGAAACGTTATCCGGCAACACGGCTGGCTCCCGGAATCAGACGAATCGCGGCCGCGATGAGGCCGCTGATGAAAAAGGTGCTCAAGGAAATCAACAGGATCACAAGGAAAACGGGCAGATGCTCGGACGCAATGCGGATCGTGTTGCTGTAGCGCACATGCTCCAGAACGACCACGTGCACGAAAAATATGATGAAGGCGCGGTCGCTCATCCATTTTGCAATCGCCGCCGACCGCGCAGACAGATCGAACGTCATGAACGCAAGAAACGCAGCGATCGACGCGATGATGACGTTGGGCGTGAAGTACACGTAGGCGCGCTCGACCGCCACGCCGGCCTTCTCGCTGAAGCGCCAGGTCAGATAAAACGTGATGGCCGAGCAGATGGCGTAGACGGCGATGCACACCCAGCGGGGAATGGCCTTGCGATCGATGGTCGCGAGCAGGCCCCCCAGCACGAACAAACCGCCATAACCCAGGAAGCTGGTGAACTGCATGATCCGGAGCACCGGCAGCGGCCAATACAGCGGCACGCAGGTGACGGCAAACCAGACCACAAAGAAATAGACGCCCAGCGCCGGACGGCTGCGCAGCACTTCATAGATTGCCTGCAGGAACGGCAGCAGGATGTACAGCCCGACGATCATGTACACGAACCACAGGTGGTACATCGCCGGTTCGGTAAATATCGAAAACAGGTTGACCCCGAAACCGCCCAACGCGTTATTACGGTACAGGTACGCGGCGCTCCAGAAGACCAGCGGGATGAACACCTTCAATACCCGGCGCAGGATGCTTGCCGTCGAGGCCACCGGCAGACCCGGGCGCAACAGCATCGCGCCGGAGATCATCACAAAGAGCGGCACCGCCACGCGCACGGCGGAATCCAGCGCATTAGCCGACAACCAGTCGGGCAACGGACTCTTGCCGAAAGCGTAGAACGCCGCGCCGCACGAGTGGATCAGCAGCACGCCATAGATGGCGACCACCCGGCACAAGTCCGCCCAGGCCGCCCTCTGCTTCCCAGGAACCGCGTCGGATATTGGATCCGCAATCCTGGTGGTCAACGTATCCGCCGTGGTCATTTTCCCGACTGCCTTCCCTGGATCACACGTTCATAAACGTCCACCATACGCTGCGCCTGCAGGCGTATGTCGTAGTGCTGCTCCGCCAATTGGCGAGATTTTGCGCCTCGCGCCAGCCGCTCTTGCGGATCGCTGATCAGGCGCTCCATCGCCGCCGCCAGCGCTGCGGCATCGCGCGACGGCACGGCCAGGCCCGCTTCCGGCGTGAATACGACCTCGGGCAAGGCAGTGCCTTCGAAGCAGATCGTGGGCTTTCCGCACGCCATGGCCTCGACGGCCATCAATCCGAACGAATCCGCCAGCGAAGGCATCAGGAACAGGTCAGTCGCACTATAGACGTCCTGCATCACGCCATCGTCATTCGTCCAGCCTAGTTCGACAACCTGGAACCTTTCCTTGAACTTGTCGACGCGGCCCTTGTCGTTCAGCGTCAACAGGCAGATGGGAACCTGCGTCTGCAAGCGATCCAGCGCCTCAATCACATACTGCAGGCCCTTGAAGTCATTGACCACGGAGCGAAAGCACAGGACCAGCCGATCGGGCTCGATGCCCAGGCGGGCCTTGGCCGCGGCCTGATCCGCCGGCTTGAAGAAATCCAGGTCCAGGCCAAACGGCACCTTATGGACGGGCACGCCTTCCAGCAGGGGCGATTGCCGCACCATGTTTTCCATCCAGCTCGAGGCCACCAGGATCTCGAAGTTCGAACGGCGGTATGCCGAACGCTTGAGCCGGAAGTTCAGCGCCGTCGTATCGTGCTGAATTGCAAAATCGGTCTTCAGGTCGGGGCACTGGCCGCAGCCGGTTTTCCAGCGCTGGCACGAAAACGGGTGGATGCAGTGGCCGGTCATCGCCCACGGATCATGCAGCGTCCACAACGAGGGCTTCGCGGCCGTCATCGCGGGCAGCGACTGCATGCTCAGAAAGCCCGAATGGATGATGTGGTAATGGACCAGGTCCGCCTCGCGGAATGCATCCATGCGGCGCATGTGCATGCCGTTGGAATACAGCTGCGACTGCAGGGACAGCACCTTTTCCACGCCGCGCGTCAGCCGATTGACCTTGCGCGCCAGCTTGCCGTGCAGGCTCACGACATCTTCTTCCTGACGGTCCTGTTCCCACACGAAATGCTTTGAGGAAACCCCCAGCGCCTCGAGGTGAGGCTTCAGGGATAGCCCATTGAAGCGACGCCCCGGCGACTGATACCCGTTAACTTGCAAAACTCTCATGGTGTGCCCGCCAATCCTCTTATGTCGAACCAGGCCCGGTGCGAACGCCAACCATGCATGCTTTTCATGTGTGTCCTGTCCGCCTGGTGCTACATGGGATTTAAATCATTCTTCTCATCGCGACGACGCAACCATGCGCTACTGTCGTCGCCCCCGGAAACCTCACACCGCTCAGGCAGACATCAGTTCGACCTTCCGAACAGCGCCCTATACGCGCGCCGCCAACGAGAGCCGGCCTCCGCAAGCGCCCTGCTTTGATATTGTTCCAGCGTGGTGCGCATGGCCGCGATCTCCGCGGCCTGCGTCTGAATCACCAACTGCTGATTCGCGTCATGCGCCTTGGCGTCCTCGAGCAGCGACCGCATGTGCCGGCCGTCGATGCGCACCAGCAGCTTGGCGGACTTGACGTAGGTGACCCACGGCGCGCCGATACGGCCTTCAACGCCGCCGTTGATCCAATGCTGCACGCTGGATTCCTGCGCAATGTACTTCTCGACCTGGTCGTCGGTAATGCCGATGCTCTGCATCCGCAGCGCCTCGCGCAGCAGTTCCAGAATTTCCAGCGGCGTGCCTTCGGCCGGCTGGGCGCAGCTGGACACGCTGGCCAGGCTGCCGAACAGGCCACGCAAAATGACGTAGGACAGCGTCAGGTCCGATTCCAGCTTCCATTCCTTGTCGAAGAATGCCAGCTCGCCGGGCGCAACTTCCATGCAGTTGAGCGGGGTCCAGTCGAACAAGGCCCCGGGTACCGCCTTGTCCAGCGACAGCGACACGGCAGGTCCCAGATCCGCCTCGCGGCAGATCGCATCGATCCAGGGACGCGCCCAATTGCACACGTCGGTGGCGGACCAGCCCGGCGTGTTCAGCAGCTTCACCAGACCCAGCCACCAGAGATTGCCGTTCAGATACGGGCCATCGTCGATCGAATGGGTGACCGGCACCTGCGGCGCCGGCTGCTGGGTCACGCGATCCCGCGCCGTGCGGACTTCGCTGCCTTCCAGATAAAAACGCTTTGCGGTGGCAAACGCGGGATGCCGTTCAACGCTGTAGTGCCAGGCAAGATCCTGCGCCTCGCGCAACGCCGCCACCGCCTTCTCCGACTTCCCGGCGATGATCAGGAACGAGTTCGCCAGGTCTTCGGCCAGGCCATTCTCGTGAATCGAATTCCAGGCCTGCTCCAGCGAGAAGGACGGAACGATCCAATCGGGACGGGCGCGATCGCGGCCGACCGTGCCGGTCAGGAGCGGACGGGCTGCAAACGCGCCCTTCGGGTCCAGACCCTTCGAGGTCAGGAGCGACACCGGCATGTGATAGTCCGGCAGCGGGAACAGCACTTCCTGCGCGCTCAATCCGACGGAGCCCAGAATGCCCTTCAGCTCATCCAGTCCGAACCGGATGATGGTCTCCGGTCCGTACTGCCCTTCGACGCCGTAATAGGGCACATCCACGTTGGGCTCGGGAAAGCCCGAGAAATACTTGAGGCCCAATTTGTTCTGGATGGCGATGACCAGCACGCCGTCGTCATTGAGCTGGCGCGCGGCGTTGGCAAGCAGGTCCAGCTCGGCGCGGTCGCCGCAATGGGAAAAGATGCGGGCGTATTGCAATACGCCGATCATCGTCACCACGTCGAATTTCTTTTCCGCGTTGAAGTCTTCAATGCGGTCGCAAACCACCGTGACGTTCTGCAGGTCGGCGGTGCGCTGGCGCGTGATCGAGGCGCGGTGGGCCGAGGCCTCCAGGGCAACGACGTCGCCGCCCAGCTCGCCCAGGTATCGCGTGATGATGCCGCAGCCCGAGCCCAGTTCAAGCACGCGTCCGCGGCACAGCTTTTCAAGCGGGCGCAGGATATTCGCGCGGACAGGCGAAAGGTGACAGGCCGAACGCCAGTCCCAGACGGCGCCCACCAGCTCGCGCGAAAACAGCGAGCGGTCCTGGGCCTGGGCGATGATGCGTTCGATCTGCTGCTCGAACTCGGCGCCATCGGTATAGGTGAATTCGGGAATGCTGCCGTCCGTTTCCGGAAACAGCATCCCTTTGTGTTCTTTGTAATCGGTCGGAAGATTATGCATTTCAGTTCTCTATCTTGCCGGTCGCCATCATTTATTCAGAGACCGCATCCAGCAAGATCCTGGGTTGGAATCCGATGTCGAAAAGGCCAGTCGCGGGCCGCGGCTCGTCCGCCATCACGCGGAAGACGATCGCGTCGACAATACGATGATGCAACGAACCGTCTTCGCCCTGGGCCGCGAAGGTGCAAAAATACGTTGCCGGATTAAGCGAGCATTCAAATTCGAATTCCAGATCGAACGACGTGCCGGCCGTGAAGTCGATGCCGTGCTCATCCAGAATGGGATGGGCGCAGCCCGCCAGATCAATCCCGGACGTGGTGCGGATCAGCGCGTAGAACCGGACGGCCGGGCAATCTTCGGTGAACTGAACGCTGCACTTCAGTTTGTAGCGATGGCCGCGCAGGATGTGATTGACCTGCGCGCCGCCCAGCGTCTGCAGCATGGGCGATGCCAGCTTGGCGCCCACCTCGTCATAGGACAACGTGTCCGGCACGAAGCTCGCGTCAAAGAACGGTTCCAGTCCGCCCGTGGGCGTCTCGCTGGCTGCCGCTTTCTTTTCTTCGGTTTCCGGCTCGGCCGCACTGGCCGCGCTCTCGCCCTCGGCATCGATGCGCCGGATTTCCGCGATCAGTTCAATTGCCTTGTCGCCGGTGGTGTTACCCAGCTTCTGGCCAAAATAAACAGCGCGCTTCGGAATGCCCGTGAACAAACGCTCGCCGGCATTGAGCAAAATGGCGCGGTCGCACAGGTTGATGATGGCCGCGCCCGAATGCGACACGAACAAAATCGTCGCACCGCGATTCTTGATCGCGTCAATCCGGGCGAAACACTTGCGCTGGAAAGGCTCGTCGCCTACCGCCAGCGCCTCGTCAACGACCAGAATGTCGGGATCCACGTTGATCGCCACGGCAAAAGCCAGGCGGGCATACATGCCGCTTGAATAATGTTTGACCGGCTGCTCGATAAACTGGCCAATATCGGCAAACGCCGCAATCTCATCGAAACGCTGCTCGACTTCGCTTTGCGACAGGCCCAGCACCATTGCGTTCAGGAATACGTTTTCGCGGCCGGTGAACTCAGGGTTGAACCCCGCGCCCAGCTCCAGCAGGGCGGCGACGCGGCCATGCGTCTCGACAGTGCCGGAGGTGGGCATCAGCGTGCCGCAGATCATCTGCAGCAGCGTGGACTTGCCCGACCCGTTACGGCCGATGATGCCGACGGTCTCGCCGCGGCCGACGTTGAAGGACACGTCGCGCAGCGCCCAGAATTCCCGGAAATAATTGACCGGCGGGCGTCCGAGCATATTGCGCACCCGGGGCGCGACAAACTGCTTCAACCGGTCGTGCGGCCGATCGTAGATCTGATAGCACTTGCTGAGGCGATCTACGCGAATGACATTGCTATCAGAGGACATCAGCAAACCCCTTGCGCGCCTTCTGGAACCACCAAAACCCTGCCCACGCAATCACCATGGCAATAGCCGCATAAATACCCAGCGCGCCCCAATTCGGCAATTTGCCGTAAAGCAGCACGTTCCGGGATTCTTCAATAATCAAGGTCAGCGGATTGAGCATCACGATCATCTGCACCTTGGGCGGCAGATTGGAAATCGGATAAAACACCGGCGACACAAACAGCAGCACGGACATCAGGAGACCGATCGTCTGGCCGATGTCTCGCACATACACGCC
>CBHWAL010000044.1:0-14242 GCA_966111495.1 uncultured Achromobacter sp.
ATCTGGCGCGTGGGCTTGGGTTTCTTGTTGCGCAGCATGCTCCAGCCGGAGTAGCCCACGAACAGCGCGAAGAACAGCGACAGCCACAGCGTGCTCAGCGCCGCGAACACCGCGCCGCCCGACAGCAACCCGCCGACAATGATGCCCGGCGCCATCGCCGCGACGATGCGCCACTTGATGGTGCCCCGCTGCTGGTGGGCGCGCACGCTCGAAATGGACGTAAACAGGATCGACGTCATGGACGTGGCGATCGCAGCGTGCACCACCAGGTCGGTCGGCATGCCCTGCCAGGTGAACAGCATCGTCAAAAAGGGAACCAGCAGCATGCCGCCGCCAATACCCAGCAAGCCCGCGGCAAAGCCGACCACACCGCCCAGCACCAGCAGGCAGATCACCATCGTCACATCCACAACCGTCTCCTCAGTTTTATTCTCATGAACAAGGCCCCGCGGGCATGGCACCGGGGGGCCTTGGTTACGTGCAGCGGGGCATTCTTAAAGAATGATCCCGCCGCCCAGGCAAACCTCGCCATCGTATAGCACAGCCGACTGGCCGGGCGTCACCGCCCATTGCGGCTCGGTGAAATCCAGTGAAAACGTCTCGGGCGCCGCGTCACCCAGAAGGCACGCCGCGTCGGCCTGCCGGTAGCGGGTCTTGGCGCCATAGGCGCCTGCGGCCGGCGGATGTCCCGCGACCCAGCTCGCGTCCTGTGCCGTCAGGCTGCTGGACAGCAGCCACGGATGGTCATGCCCCTGCACCACGTACAGCACGTTGCGTTCCAGGTCCTTGCGGGCCACGTACCAGGCCTCGGCGGTGCCGTCGTCCCGTTGCCGGCCCTTGACGCCGCCCACGCCCAACCCCTTGCGCTGGCCCAGCGTGTAGAACGACAGGCCTTCGTGGCGGCCGACCTTCTGCCCTTCGGGCGTAAGGATGGGACCGGGCTCGGTGGGCAAGTATCGGTTCAGGAATTCCCGGAACGGGCGCTCGCCGATGAAGCAGATGCCGGTGGAATCCTTCTTGGCGGCGTTGTGCAGGCCGATTTCGTGCGCGATGCGCCGGACTTCGGTCTTGTGGATCTCGCCCAGCGGAAACAGGGTGCGCGACAGCTGCGCCTGGTTCAGGCGGTGCAGGAAGTAGCTCTGGTCCTTGGAAGCGTCCAGCGCCTTCAGCAACTGGAATTGCGAGCCGCCGCCGTCGGTCGGCACTTCGCGCACGCGGGCGTAATGGCCGGTCGCGATGTGTTCCGCGCCCAGCGCCATGGCGTGGTCCAGGAACGCCTTGAATTTGATCTCGGCATTGCACAGGACGTCGGGGTTGGGGGTGCGGCCCGCCGAATACTCGCGCAGAAAATCCGCGAACACGCGGTCCTTGTACTCGGCGGCGAAGTTGACGTATTCGAACTCGACGCCGACCAGGTCGGCGACGCTGGCGGCGTCCAGGAGATCCTGGCGGGTGGAGCAGTATTCGGAATCGTCGTCGTCTTCCCAGTTCTTCATGAACAGGCCGACGACCTCGTAGCCTTGTTGCTTGAGCAGCCAGGCGGTGACCGAAGAATCGACCCCGCCGGACATGCCGACGACAACGCGGCCTTTCTTGGTGGATGTTTGACTCATGATGCGGCTATTTTAGATCGGACAAGGCGTCTTCCCGCGGCTGCGGCTCAGCAGCGCGCGAGACCTCCATCAGCCAGGTGCGGAAGGCCTGCAAGGTGGGCAGGTTGGCTTTCTGCTCGGGGTAGCAAAGGTAATACCCCATACGCGCCCGGATCGGCAGTTGGATCGCGATGGCCAGCTTGCCGTCGCGCAACTCGTCCTCGATCAGGCAACGCGGGATCAGCGCCACGCCAAAACCCGCTGCGGCGGCCTGCGACAGCAAGGCGTACTGGTCGAAGCGGGCGCCCTCCAGACTGCGGCGCGTGTCGCACCCGGCCTGCTCGAACCAGTCACGCCAACCTTCCAGGGCCGACGTATGGTGCAGCAGCGGATACGCCAGCAGGTCTTCAGGCGATTGGCACCCGCCCGCAATCAGGCGGGGACTACAGACCGGCAGGATCTCGCGGCCCACGATGTAGTCCGAGCCGCTGCCCGGCCACAGACCCTCGCCGAAGCGCACGGCGGCGTCCAGCTCGGGCGTGGAGAAGTCGTAGCCCTGGCGGTGCGGCAGGAATTCCACATGGATGTCGGGACGCAGGCGCATGAAGGCCGTCAGGCGCGGGATCAGCCACCGCGCGCCGAACGTCGGCATACAGGTCAGGTTCAGCGTGCCGCCGCGCCCCTGGTGCGCAATCAGTTCGACGGTGGCCGCTTCGATCTGCCCCAGACCGGCCTGGATCTTGGCCAGATAGCTGCGGCCCGCTTCGGTCAGAACCAGGCCTTGCCTGATTCGTAGGAATAGTTCGACGCCGACGAACTCTTCCAGATGTTTCACCTGTTTACTCACGGCGCCCTGGGTCACGCACAATTCCTGCGCGGCTCGCGTGAAACTGCTGTGCCGGGCGGCAACTTCGAAAGCCTGAAGATCCGTTAAAGAGGGACAGAAACGCCTCATCTGCAGCCCCCACCGAATGTGGGGCTCCCTTGCCCTGCGGGCCTGACGACAGCAACGGCCGGGCGCATTAAATGTTACTGAAAAGTAACAAGGCCGGGGCCTGCCGAAAAAGAGGTATGAAAAAAAGTCATAGCTTACGGAGAATCTTTCGTTTGCGCAAACCTGGCCGCCGGGAAAGAATCGTCGGGTTTGCGTCTGCCTTTGCGCATCCGCTGTTCATTCATTAGTAGGGGAATTCATGCAACGCCGTAATGTAGTCCTGGGCCTGTGTGTCGCCGCCGCGACCCTCGCCACGCCGCTGACCTCGGGTATCGCGCACGCTGAAGATGCGTATCCCAGCAAGCCCATCCGCCTGATCGTTCCCTTCCCGCCCGGCGGCACCACCGACATCGTCGGCCGCCTGTTCGCCGACAAGCTCAGCAAGGAACTGGGCCAGACCGTCGTCGTGGAAAACCGCGGCGGCGCCGGCGGCTCGATCGGCAGCGCGTTCGTCGCCAGCAGCGCGCCGGACGGCTACGTCCTGGGCATCGCCACCGTCAGCACGCACGGCATCAACCCGGCCATCTACCCGAACCTGCCGTTCGATGGCGAGAAGGACTTCACGCCCGTCTCGAACCTGGCCGCCGTGCCCAACATCATGACCATCAACCCGAAGGTCCAAGCCAAGACCATCGCCGAATTCATCACGCTGGCCAAGAGCCAGCCCGGCAAACTGACGTACGCGTCGGCTGGTAACGGTTCGGTCTCGCACATGATGGGCGAACTGTTCAAGATGGCCTCGGGCACCGACCTGATGCACGTGCCGTACCGTGGCGTTGGCCCCGCGCTGAACGACGCGCTGGCCGGCCAGGTCGACGTCATGTACGACAACCTGCCCTCCACGCTGCCGCACGTCCAGTCCGGCCGCCTGATCGCCATGGCCGTTGCCGCGCCGCAACGCGTGGCCGCGCTGCCGAACGTGCCCACGTTCGCCGAAGCCGGCCTGCCGGCCGTGAACGACGCGTCGTGGTTCGGCCTGGTCGCCCCGGCCAAGCTGCCCGCCCCCGTGCTGGCCAAGCTGAACGCCGCCGTCCAGAAGGTCAGCGCCGAAGATGACGTCAAGAGCCGTCTCGCCGCGCTGGGCGCGTCGCCCGCGGCCAACACCTCGGCCGAGTTTGGCGCGCAGATCTCGGCTGAAATCGCCAAGAACAAGCGCATCGCCAAAGAAGCCAACGTGAAGATCGACTAAGCGGTCTTCGGTCCTCGCGTGCCCGTGGCGCGCGAGGACCTCCGATTCACGAACGCAGTAACCCCTTATGCGACTTACCCAGCCCCTGTCCTACCGCCTCGACCTCCCGCAGCAATACCCCGATTCGGAAATCTCGGCCCCCCTTGTGCTGGATTCCCCGCACAGCGGCACGGCCTACCCCCCCGATTTCGCCGCCGCGGTGGACTTTGGCGCATTGCGCACGGCCGAGGACACCTGGGTTGACGATCTGTGGGGCGACGCCATCGAGATGGGCGTGCCGATGATCGCCGCCGCGTTTCCGCGCGCCTACATCGACGCCAATCGCGCCGCCGACGAAATCGACGAAGTGCTGCTGGACGCGGCCTGGCCCGACGCGATCAACGCCTCGCCCAAGGTCAAGCTTGGCAAGGGCCTGATCTGGCGCATGCTCGATGACGGCACCCCGCTGTACAACCGCAAGCTCTCGGTAGACGAAGTGCGCCACCGCATCGATGTCTGCTGGAAGCCCTATCACGCCGCGCTTGGCCAGGTGCTGGACAACGCCCACCGCAAGTTCGGCAAGGTCTGGCACATCAACTGCCACTCGATGCCCAGCGTCGCCGGCGCGTTCGCCACCGATCGCCCGGGCCTGGTCCATCCCGACTTCGTGCTGGGTGACCGCGACGGCAGCACCAGCGATCCGGCCTTCCGCGAATTCATCGCCGCCTGGCTGCGCGAGCGCGGCTACAACGTCACCGTGAACGATCCGTACAAGGGCGTGGAACTGGTGCGCGCATTCGGCCGCCCGCAAGAAGGCCGCCACAGCCTGCAGATCGAGATCAACCGCAAGCTCTACATGGACGAAGTGTCGCTGCGCCCCACCGGCAACTACGGCCGCCTGAAGGCCGATCTGCGCGACCTCACCGCCGCGCTGATCACCTGGACCCGCGCGCAGACGGCATAAGACACGCCGCCCGCCCGCGCGCCGGGTTGCAAGCTCCCCGCCCCATGGTTTGCCATGGGGTTTTTTTTCGCCGCGCGCAAGCGGACAAAACGAGGGAGGCGTGAGAGCGCACATTCCGTGTATAACTACGGCGAACCTTCTGAGGAGAGGCGTCGATGCACATCGGGATACCTAAGGAAACCCGAGACGGGGAAACCCGTGTCGCAGCAACACCGGAGACCGTCAAGAAGTACGTCGGCGGCAAGCACACCGTCATCGTGGAACGCGGGGCAGGCGCTGCCGCCCGCTATCTCGATGATGCCTATGTCGCCGCGGGCGCCTCGCTCGGTTCAGCCCAGGATGCCCTGGGCGCCGAACTGGTTATGAAGGTTCGCGCGCCCGCCCCCGAAGAACTGCCCCACATGAAGCCGGGCACCGTGGTCGTCGGCATGCTCGATCCCTTCGACGCCGAAGGCCTCGCGCAACTGGCCGCGGCCGGCCTCACCGGCTTCGCACTGGAAGCCGCGCCGCGCATTACCCGCGCGCAAAGCCTGGACGTGCTGTCGTCGCAGGCCAACCTGGCCGGCTACAAGGCCGTGCTGCTGGCGGCCCACCATTACGGCCGGTTGATTCCCATGATGATGACGGCCGCCGGCACCCTGAAGGCCGCGCGCGCGGTCATCCTGGGCACTGGCGTGGCGGGGCTGCTGGCCATCGCCACCGCCAAGCGGCTGGGCGCGGTGGTCGAGGCCTCCGACGTGCGTCCCGCCGCCCGCGAACAGGTTGAATCGCTGGGCGCCAAGTTCATCGACGTGCCGTTCGAAACCGACGAAGAGCGCGAGATCGCGCAAGGCACGGGCGGCTACGCGCGGTCCATGCCGCCCGCCTGGATGGCGCGCCAGGCCGCGCTGGTGTCCGAACGCTGCAAGCAGGCCGACATCGTCATCACCACCGCGCTGATCCCCGGACGCCCTGCTCCCACCTTGGTCTCGGCGGAAACGGTGGCGGCCATGAAGCCCGGTTCGGTGCTGGTCGATCTTGCCGTCGAACGCGGCGGCAACTGCCCGCTGTCGGAAAAAGGGCAAATCGTCGAAAAGCACGGCGTGACGATCATCGGGTTGACCAACCTGCCCGGCCTGGTCGCCACCGACGCCTCGGCGCTCTACGCGCGCAACATCCTGGATTTCCTGAAGCTCATCATTAATGCGGACGGCGCGCTGGCAATCCAGCGCGACGATGAAATCGTGGCGGCCTGCCTGGTGTGCGAAGGCGGCAATGTGACGCGGAGGACGTGACCATGGAAGCGATCAATCCCACCCTGATGAATCTCATCATCTTCGTGCTGGCCATCTATGTCGGCTACCACGTGGTCTGGACCGTCACGCCCGCGCTGCACACGCCCCTCATGGCCGTCACCAACGCCATTTCCGCCATCATCATCGTCGGCGCGATGCTGGCCGCCGCGCTGACCGAAGGCGGACTGGCGCGCGGCATGGGCGTCTTTGCGGTGGCGCTGGCCGCCGTCAACGTGTTCGGCGGCTTTCTCGTGACCCGGCGCATGCTTGAAATGTTCAAGAAGAAGGACCGCAAGCCGGGCAAGGAGGAAGCGAAATGATCTCGCTGAACCTCGTCACCCTGCTTTACCTGATTGCCTCGGTCTGCTTCATCCAGGCGCTCAAGGGCCTGTCCCACCCCACCACCTCGCGCCTGGGCAACGCCTTCGGCATGGCCGGCATGGCGATCGCCGTGGTCACCACCGCGGCGCTCATCATCGGGCTGGCGCGCAGCGGCACGGCCACGATCGGGCTGGGATGGGTCGTGCTGGGGCTGCTGGTCGGCGGCTCCATCGGCACGCTGATGGCCAAGCGCGTCGAGATGACCAAGATGCCCGAGCTGGTCGCCTTCATGCACAGCATGATCGGCCTGGCGGCGGTCGCGATCGCCGTGGCCGTCGTGGCCGAGCCGCACGCCTTCGGCATTGCGCCGCCCGGCATGGCCATTCCCACCGGCAACCGTTTCGAACTCTTCATCGGCACGTTCGTGGGCGCCATCACGTTCTCGGGCTCCGTCATCGCCTTCGGCAAGCTGTCCGGCAAATACAAGTTCCGGCTGTTCCAGGGCGCGCCCGTGGTGTTCCCCGGCCAGCACATGCTGAATCTGGCGTTGGCGCTGGCGATGCTGGGCTGCGGCGTCTGGTTCATGCTCACGCAGGAATGGACGCCCTTCATCATCATGACGCTCATCGCCTTCGTGCTGGGCGTGCTGATCATCATCCCGATCGGCGGCGCGGACATGCCGGTGGTGGTGTCGATGCTCAACAGCTATTCCGGCTGGGCGGCGGCGGGTATCGGCTTCTCGCTGAACAACTCGATGCTGATCATTGCCGGCTCGCTGGTGGGGTCTTCGGGCGCGATCCTGTCCTACATCATGTGCAAGGCGATGAACCGGTCGTTCTTCAACGTGATCCTGGGCGGCTTTGGCGGCCAATCGGGCGGCGGCGCCGCCGCAGGCGACGCGCCGCAGCGCAGCGTCAAGTCGGGCAGCCCGGACGACGCGGCGTTTCTGATGACCAACGCCGAAAGCGTGACCATCGTGCCCGGCTACGGCCTGGCCGTGGCGCGGGCCCAGCATGCCCTGAAGGAACTGGCCGAAAAGCTGACCGCGCGCGGCGTGACCGTCAAGTACGCGATCCACCCGGTCGCCGGCCGCATGCCCGGCCACATGAACGTGCTGCTGGCTGAGGCCGAAGTGCCATACGACCAGGTCTTCGAGATGGAAGACATCAACAGCGAGTTCGGCCAGACCGACGTGGTGCTGGTGCTGGGCGCGAACGACGTGGTCAATCCGGCCGCCAAGAACGATCCCAAGTCGCCCATCGCCGGCATGCCCATCCTCGAAGCCTACAAGGCGCGCACGGTCATCGTGAACAAGCGCTCCATGGCCTCGGGCTATGCCGGGCTGGACAACGAACTGTTCTACATGGACCGCACGATGATGGTCTTCGGCGACGCCAAGAAGGTGCTCGAAGACATGGTCAAGGCCGTGGAATAACCGCAACGCCAGGCGCTGCGCGGGCTGCTAGCCCAGCGCAGCGCGGCGCAACAGCTCGTCGACCACATCGACCCAAATACGCACCGGCGTGTCGGTGCCGCTTTGCAGATGGCCGATGCACCCGATGTTGGCCGACAGGATCACATCGGGACTGCCCACCGCAATGGCGCCCAGCTTGCGGTCGCGCAGCTCCAGCGCAATCTCCGGATTCAATACCGAATACGCGCCCGCCGACCCGCAGCACAGATGCTTGTCCGCGAACGGCTGCAGCTCGAAGCCCAGGTCGACCAGCAATTGCTCAGACAACGGCCGCAACCCCTGCCAGTGCTGCAAGGTGCACGGCGGGTGAAACGCCGCCCGCGTGCCGGCCGGCAGGCGCGACCGCAGCAACTCGGCGTGCGGAGCGACGATCTCCGCCACGTCCTTCACCAGCGCCACGATGTCGGCGGCTTTCTGCGCATAGGCCGGATCGTGGCGCAGGTGGTGCGCGTATTCCTTGACCATGGCGCCGCAGCCCGACGCATTCATGACGATCGCCTCGACCTTGCCGTCCTGCACCAGCGGCCACCACGCGTCGACGTTGGCGCGCATCTGCGCCACGGCTGCGTCCTGCGCATCCAGGTGGAAACTGACAGCGCCGCAGCATCCGGCGCCCGGCGCGATACGCGCGCCGATGCCCACCGCATCCAGCACGCGGATGGTGGCGGCGTCGATGGTGGGCATCATGGCCGGCTGCACGCAGCCCTCCAGCATCAGCACCTGACGCGCATGCCGCGCCACCTGTGGCAGCGGGCCCGCGTCACGGCGTTCCGGCACCTTGCGCCGGATCGACTGAGGCAGCACGCCCCGCAACCGCTGGCCCAGGCGCATGGCGGGCGCGAACATCGGCGACAGCATCGCCTTGCGCAGCAACGTACGTTTGGTCTTGTCGCCCCAAGACCGCTCCACGCGCTCGTCCACGATCTTGCGGCCGATGTCGACGAGATGGCCGTACTCGACGCCGGACGGGCAGGTGGTCTCGCAATTGCGGCAGGTCAGGCAGCGGTCCAGATGCTGCTGCGTGGATTGCGTGGGCTCCTTGCCCTCCAGCACCTGCTTGATGAGATAGATGCGTCCGCGCGGGCTGTCCAGTTCGTCGCCCAGGACCTGGTACGTCGGACAGGTGGCCGTGCAGAATCCGCAATGCACGCAGCGGCGCAGAATCGCGTCCGCCTCGTTGCCCAGATCGGTGCCGCTTGCCCAGGAAGCCAGATTGGTTTGCATGATGTCCTATAGCTCCAGGACCAGGCGGCCGGGGTTGAAGAGGCCGGCGGGATCGAGCTCCTGCTTCAGCCTGCGGGTGATCGCGCCGACACCTGGCGCGAGCGGATGAAACACGCCATCAGCGGGCGGCGGGGTATCGGCGGGCCGGAACAGCGTCGCGTGGCCGCCATGCCGGGCCGCGGTCTCGCGCAGCTCGGCCGCATCGCGCGGGCCGCTCAGCCACCGCTGGCCGCCGCCCCACTCCACCAGCGTCGGCCCCAGTTCCAGGACTGCGGTGATAGGCGAAAGGGCCAGGCGCCACAAAGGCCGGTCCGGCGCAAAGAACGGGTGGGTCTGCTCGCGCAACGACCTCCACCAGGCGTCGGCTGCATCCGGCGCCAGCACATCGCCGCCAATCAGCGCTCGCGCGCTGGCCAGCGCGGGCGGCGCGCCCGACAAGCGCACCATCGTCATTCCCTCGGCGCCATCGCCTTCGCTTGACCAGCTCGACGCCGAGATCGGCAGCGGCTTGCCGCGCCAGAAGGCGAAGTTGGCCAGCGCCTGCGCCTGCGTCGCGGGCAACGCCAGCGTCATCTCCTGCATCGGCATGGGCACGACCTTCAGCGACACCTCCAGGATGGCGCCAAAGATGCCGTGCGAGCCGGCCAGGAGGCGCGACACGTCATAGCCCGCCACGTTCTTCATGACTTCGCCCCCGAAGGACAGGATGCGTCCGTCCGAGTCCAGCAGTTGCGCCCCGAGCACAAAATCCTTCAAGGCGCCGGCGGTCATGCGGCGCGGGCCCGACAGGCCGGCCGCCACGCAGCCGCCCACGGTCGCCGTGGGCGCGAAATGCGGCGGTTCGAAAGCCAGCATCTGGCCGTTCTCGGCAAGCGCCGCCTCCAGTTCGGCCAGCGGCGTGCCGGCGCGCACCGTCACGACAAGTTCGGACGGGTGGTAGCTCACGATGCCGCGGTAAGGCGTCATATCCAGCAGGCAATGGCCATCCTGCGGCCTCACGGGACGGTAGTTACCGTAGAACCGTTTGCTGCCGCCGCCCATCACGAACAGGGGTTTGTGGCCGGCACGGGCCGTCATGACCTGGTCGCACAATTCCGACAGGACAAAATCCATAAGGGATACGTCCTAGAAGCGGGCGAGATCGGGGAAGCGCAGTTCTCCCGCATGGACGTGCATCTTGCCGTATTCGGCGCAGCGTGCCAGCGTGGGGATGACCTTTTCAGGATTCAGCAGGCACGGCGGATCGAAGGCCCGCTTGACTGCCAGGAACGCGTCGAGTTCTTCGCGAGAGAATTGCACGCACATTTGATTTATCTTCTCCATTCCCACACCGTGCTCTCCAGTCACGGTTCCTCCCACCTGCACGCACAGCTCAAGAATGGCCGCGCCAAATTTCTCGGCGCGCTCCACCTCGTCCGGCTTATTCGAATCGAACAGGATCAGCGGATGCAGATTGCCGTCGCCGGCATGAAAGACATTGGCGCATCGCAGGCCGAATTCGTCTTCCATCTGTTCAATGGCGCCCAGCACGCGCGCCAGATGGCGGCGCGGAATCGTGCCGTCCATGCAGTAGTAATCGGGCGACACGCGCCCGGCGGCGGGAAACGCGTTCTTGCGCCCCGCCCAGAATTTCAGCCGTTCCGCTTCCGATGCCGACACCTGGCAGCGCGTGGCGCCGGCTTGGCGGAACACCGCCTCCATGCGCGCGATCTCGTGCGCCACCTCTTCGGGTGTGCCGTCCGATTCGCAGAGCAGAATGGCCTGCGCGTCCATGTCGTAGCCCGCGCGGACAAACGGTTCCACCATATGCGTCGCGCGGCGGTCCATCATTTCCAGGCCGGCGGGAATCATGCCCGCCGCGATCACCTGCGTGACCGCGTTGCCCGCGGCCTCGACGCTGGAAAAACTGGCCATGACGACCTGCTGGCAGGCCGGCTTCGGGATGAGCTTGACGGTCACTTCGGTAACGACGCCCAGCATGCCCTCGGAGCCGACAAACACCGATAGCAGGTCCAGTCCCGGTGCGTCCGGCGCGTGAGATCCCAGCTCGACCACATCGCCGTCGATCGTGACCACGCGCACACGCAGCACGTTGTGCACGGTCAGACCGTACTTCAGGCAATGCACGCCGCCGGAGTTTTCCGCGACGTTGCCGCCGATGGAACATGCGATCTGGCTCGACGGATCCGGGGCGTAGTACAGCCCGTACGGTGACACTGCTTCGGAGATCGCAAGATTGCGCACACCCGGCTCGACGATGGCGGTCGTGCTGGCCAGGTCGATATGCTTGATCCGATTGAATTTGGACAGCCCCAGCAACACGCCCTGGCTATGCGGCATGGCGCCGCCCGACAATCCCGTTCCGGCGCCGCGCGCAACGATGGGCGCATTCAGCCGCTTGCAGATGCGCATGATGGCCTGCACCTGCGCTTCCGTTTCGGGCAAGGCAACGACCGCGGGAATCGAGCGGTAAAGGGATAGGCCATCGCATTCGTAAGGACGGGTGTCCTCTTCGCGATACAGCACACAGTGCGCGGGCAACGCGGCCGACAACGCCTCGATGAGTTGCTGCTGCGTATAAGGCGCCTGCACTTGTGCCAGGCCAGTTTCGACCAGTGAATTCATGAGCGCAACAATAGCGCGTGTGCCCATGTTAATCAGGCCGGGATTTACCCGCACCTGACGCATTTACGGGCATTTGCGGCCAGATCATACGTAACGGACCGTAAACCGCGCTGCGGCATGTCGCATAAAAGCAGCAGGCGCTGCCGATGCGAGGGGGGCTTTTGCGCCCCCCTGCTGATTACCAGGACACGATCTTGCCCGGGTTCAGGATGTTGTTCGGGTCGAACGCGTGCTTCAGACTGCGCATCAGGTCGAGCGCGTCTTCGCCGTGCTCTTCCGCCATGAACTGCATCTTGTGCAGGCCGACGCCGTGCTCGCCCGTGCAGGTGCCGTCGGCTGCGATGGCGCGGCGCACGAGGTTGTGATTGATGGCTTCCGATTCCTGCCATTCTTGCGCGCTGTCGGCGTCCAGCAGCATCAGCACATGGAAGTTGCCGTCGCCCACGTGGCCGACGATGGTGTATGGGAAGCTTGCGCGGTCCAGTTCCTCGACGGTGTCGCGCACGCAATCGGCCAGCCGCGAGATCGGCACGCAGACGTCGGTGGTGCTGGCGCGGCAGCCGGGACGCAATTGCAGGCCCGCGAAATACGCGTTGTGGCGCGCGGTCCAGAGGCGGCTGCGGTCTTCGGGGCGCTCGGCCCATTCGAAGTCCATGCCGCCATGCTCGGCCGTGATGGCTTGCACGGTTTCGGCCTGCTCTTGCACGCCGGCGGGACTGCCATGAAATTCAAACACCAGCAGCGGCGTTTCGCGCAGGGTCAGCTTGCTGTGCAGATTGACGGAGCGAACGCTGGCGGCGTCCATGAACTCGACGCGCGCAATCGGCACGCCCATCTGGATGATCTCGATCACGCTCTGCACCGCGGCGTCCAGCGTCGGGAAATTGCAGACGGCGGCGGACACCGCTTCGGGCTGCGGGTACAAGCGCACGGTCACTTCGGTGATGATGCCAAGCGTGCCCTCGCTGCCCACGAAAATGCGTGTCAGGTCGTAGCCGGCCGACGACTTGCGGGCGCGGCCCGCGGTGCGGATGATGCGGCCGTCCGCGGTGACAACGGTCAGCGACATGACGTTTTCACGCATCGTGCCGTAACGCACGGCATTGGTGCCCGAGGCGCGGGTGGCGGCCATGCCGCCGAGACTGGCGTCGGCGCCCGGATCGATCGGAAAGAACAGGCCGGTGCTGCGGATTTCTTCATTGAGCTGCTTGCGCAGCACGCCTGCCTGCACCGTCGCGGTCAGGTCTTCGGCGTTGATGGCAAGGACCTTGTTCATCTGCGCCACGTCCAGGCTGATGCCGCCCTGGATTGCAAGAATGTGGCCTTCGAGCGACGAACCGGCGCCATACGGGATCAAGGGAACGCGGTGCTCGTTGCACACCTTCGCGACGAACGCGACATCTTCCGTCGACTGCGCAAAGACCACGGCGTCCGGCAGCATGGCCGGATAAGGCGATTCGTCGCGGCCATGGTGTTCGCGCACGGCGGCTGATTCCGACAGGCGGTCGCCAAAGCGCGCACGCAGGGCATCCAGACAGGCGGCCGGTACCGCGCGGCGCAACGATTCGGCGTGCAAGGGAGCGTTCATGATCTCGTGGTTTCCCGGGTTCGATAATCCGAACATTCTACGCCGCCTCGCGTGCTGCGCCGCACACCGCCCCAGGCTGACGGTGCGCGGCGCGAATCCCCCTGCTTTCCGGAATTACTTGCCCGAGGTCAGCGCAACGCGGCGGCGTTCGCGCACGGCCTGCGCCAGGCGCTCCAGCACGGCCACGGAGGCATCCCAGTCGATGCAGCCGTCGGTGATGCTCTGGCCGTACACCAGCGGCTGGCCGGGCACCATGTCCTGGCGGCCGCCCAGCAGGTGGCTTTCGACCATGACGCCGACCAGGCGCGCATCGCCGGCCTCCATCTGGCGCGCCACGTCTTCGACGACGAGCGACTGGTTCTCCGGCTTCTTGCTGCTGTTGGCGTGGCTGGCATCGACCATGATGCGCTGCGCGAGGCCGGCCTTGGACACGTCCTGGCACGCGGCGTCCACGCTGGCCGCATCGTAGTTCGGCGTCTTGCCGCCACGCAGGATCACGTGGCAGTCCTCGTTGCCCGCGGTGGACACGATGGCCGAATGACCGCCCTTCGTCACCGACAGGAAATGGTGCGGCTGCGACGCCGCCTTGATCGCGTCGACGGCGATCTTCACGTTGCCGTCGGTGCCGTTCTTGAAACCCACCGGACACGACAGGCCCGACGCCAGCTCGCGGTGCACCTGGCTTTCCGTCGTGCGCGCCCCGATCGCCCCCCAGGAGACCAGGTCCGCGATGTACTGCGGCGTAATCATGTCCAGGAATTCGCATCCCGCCGGCAGGCCCATGCTGTTGATGTCCAGCAGCAGTTCGCGGGCCACGCGCACGCCTTTGTTGATGTCGAAACTGCCGTCCAGGTCCGGATCGTTGATGAGCCCCTTCCAGCCCACGGTCGTGCGCGGCTTCTCGAAGTAGACCCGCATCACGATTTCCAGGTCGGCGCTCAAGCGGTCGCGCACGGGCTTCAGACGCTTGGCGTATTCGACGGCGGCGCGCGTGTCGTGGATGGAACACGGACCGATC
>CBHWAL010000045.1:0-14216 GCA_966111495.1 uncultured Achromobacter sp.
CCTTCCGGCAGACCCGTGATCTGCCACGTGAGCGCATCGCCGTCGGCGTCGGTGAAGAGGCCAGGCGGGAACGTATAGGCGTAGGGTTCACCCACGCGCACGACGTCCGGCGCCAATGCCATGCCGCTGTCGACCGGCGCGGTGTTCGGCGGCTCGATGGCCTCGAAGACCACTTCGCGGGATACAGAGGCGCCTTCCGGGTCCGTCACGGTAATGACCACCGTGTACTGTCCCGGCGCGGCAAGCACACCGGAGATCGTGCGGGTGGCGGGATCGAAGGTCAGCCCCGCGGGCAGGCCGCTGACGCTCCACGTCAGCTTGCCGCCTTCCGGATCGCTGAACAGCGCTTCCGGCAGGGTCGCGGAATAGTTGCGTCCGGCCAGCGCCGTGTCGGGCATGTAGGGATCGGTGCCCGTGACGGGCGCCTGGTTGGGCAGGCGAACGGTAAGGTCCACGTCATAGCCCGCGCTGGCGATGTCGCCATCGTTGAGGGTGATCGTGACGCTGCGCGTGCCCGGCGTGGCGTCCGTGCTGGCGTAGGTCACGCGGTGCAGCAGAGCGTTGGCCTGGGCGCGGTCGACCTCGCCGGTGAAGCGCAGCGTGGCGGTGGCGCCGGTCTGCGTCAGCGTGGCGATGGCCTGGCCGTTGAACGAGATGACGTCACCGGCAAGCGTGTAGCCGTCGCCTGCCAAAAAGCCAAAAGCATCGCCGGTTTGACCGCTGAAGGTCACGCTGGCGCCGTGGTAGTTGCCCGCCGCATCCAGTTCGGCGTCGGAGAGCGCAAGCGTGGGTGCGACGGGCACCGCCTCGCCGTCAATGACGTAGACCGGCTGCGCGGCGGACGGGGCGTTCAGGACGTCCAGCCCGTTGCCGACCACGATCACGCCGCCGTCGGCCGACACCGCAATCTGGCCGGCGCCGTCCAGCCCGCCCTGCGAGTCGATCAAGCTGAGGCTGGCGGTGGCGTAGTAGTTGAGCGTGCCGTCGGCCAGGGTCACGAACAGCGCCTTGCCATCCGCGGACAGCGCGATGCTCTCCACCGTCTGGCTGCCGGTCAGTGTGCCCAGGTGTGTCAGTGCGCCGGTCGCTGCGTTCAAGCGGAAGGCATCGATGGCCTGGGGGTTCTCCTGGACTTCATACTCGCCGGTCCAGCCGTTGAACGAGGACGTGCGGCTGTTGGACACGAAGATCGTGCGGCCGTCGGCGCTGACCGCGATGTGCTGCAGGTTGGAGAACGAGACGGTCTGCCCGGTGGCGTCCGTGCCGCCGCCCTGGATATGCGTCAGGACCGACAAGGCGCCGCTGCCGTCGCGGCGATAGACGATCAGGGTCGAACTCGAACTGGTGTTGGTCACCACGAAGAGCAGGTCGCCGCGAACCGCGATGTCAGTGGGCTGCCACAGGAACGGTTCCGCGTTCATATCGCCGCTGATGGCGCCGACATACGTGAGCGCGCCGGTCTGCGCATCGCGGTTGAAGTAGGCGATCCCGTAGCTGTTGATCAGGTACAGGTTCGTGCCGTCTTCGGACAGCGCAATGCCCTTCATGTCGTTCAGGCTGCCGCCATCCAGCTCGTAGTTGCTGGTGATGGTGGCCTGGTGCGTCAGCGTGCCGTCGGCGGCCACGCCGAACACGCCAATGGCGTTGCCATCCGCGCGCAGGGCGTACAGGCTCTTGCCGTCGGCAGAGGTCACCAGCTCCTTGATGCCGGCAAGATTGCCGGCTCCCGCGAACGTGCGCACATAGGTCAGCGAGCCGGTGTCGCCATCGCGGCTGAACACCGCAATGGCGCCCTTGCCGTCGGCCACGTAGACGCGCGTGCCATCGGGCGACACGGCGCTGGCGGTGGGCTTGTCCAAGCCGGGGATCGTGGTCAGGTCCTGCACGTGCGTCAGATCGCCCAGCGACAGCACTGGATCGGCGTCGACGACCGGCGCATCGTTGATGGCCGTGATGTCGATGGAAAAGTCCATTGCGGCCGACGCGAGGCCGCGCTGGTCGGTCAGCGTCACGCTGATGGCCACGCTGTCCGCGGGCGCGTGGCTGCTGTTCGCGTAGGTGATCTGGCGCAGCGTGTTCTGCACGTCGGCCTTGGTCGGCGTGGACCCGGCCGCGTCGCTGAACCGGATCGTCAGCACGCCGTCGGCCTGCGAGACCGTCCCGATGGCCACGCCGTCCTTTTTCAGGACGCCGTTTTCCAGCGTCAGGCCGTGGCCGGGTTCGAAGCCCAGCGCGTCGGCGGCGCTCTTACCCGCACCCAGCGTGATCGTCAGGACGGCGCCGTCGTAGTTGCCCGAGCCGCCGTTGAAGGCGTCCATCTGCGCATCGGCAATCACGCCATCGGGCGCGATCAGGACGGCATCGGCGCGTTCGGCATAGGACACGTCGTCGCCGCCGGTCACGGTGGGCGGCGTGTTGGGGCCGGCCGGGCCGGTCAGTGTGACGGTTGCCGCCTCATCCGCATCCGTCGAGCCATTGTCGATGTCCCATTCCTGCACGGTCAGGCTGATCGTGCGCGTGCCGCTCAGCGGGCTGCCTGCGTTGGCGTACGTCAGGCTGTCGATGACCTGCGCGGCGCGATCGCCCGACGCATTCAGGTACAGGGTCACGGTGGTGACGCCGTTCGCGATGGTCACCATGTACTGCAAACCGGAGGCCGTGGTCTGCGGGCCGTTGGAGTCCTTGTCCAGCCGGATTTTGCTGCCGTCCACGCCAAGGATGTCCTGCGCGTTCGCGGGGCTGATGGTGACGATGACGCGGGCCACGTTCTGGCCGGATTCCACCGTGTCGACCGTGGTGCCCTCGAACAGCTTGACCGGTTCGCCTTCAGCCGGGAACGTGGGATTGCGCGGCGTGGTCTCGATGATCGGCGCATTGTTGACGCCTTCCAGTTCGATGTCGGTCAGCAGTTCATCCTGGTGGCCGTCGCCGTCATGCAGCGTGGTGCGCAGCGCGATGGTCGCGCCGTCGCGGGTGGGATCGTTGCTGGTGTTGCTGTAGGCGATGCGGCGCAGCACGTTCTGCGCGTCGGCCTGGCTGACGGGGCCGATGAACGTCAGCGTCAGCACGCCGTTCGTCTGCGAGAAGGTCGCGATGGCGACGTCGTTCAACAGAATCTGGCCGCTGGCGGTGTCAAGGCGCAGGTTGGCGTCGCCGATGAAGCCGAACCGGTCATCGGGGTGCGCGCCGCCCACGCGTTCAACCGTAATGCTGGCGCCCTCGTAATCGCCCTGTCCGTTGTTCAACGCATCGAGCTGCGGATCGGAGAGCGTGGCCGACGGCAGGATGGCCACGGGGGCTGACCCTTCCGTGTAGTGCGCGGCGGCGGGCTTCAGGTCCAGCACCAGCACGCCGTCATCGAACGAGAACTGGCCCGTCAGATAGAGCTTCGTGCCGTCTTCGCTGAGCGTGGCGCTGCGGATCTCGCCAAAGCTCAGGCCGTCCCCAAACGGGTCGCCATAGCCCGAGATCTCGCCGACACGTACGGGCACGCCGTCCGCGCCGCGGCTGTACACGCCGATCCGGTCGGCGCCGATCACGAATACGGCGGAGCCGTCCGGCGACACGACGATCTGCTTGACCTCGCCGGCGGGCAGCGTCGTGGCCAGCGCGGTGAGCCGGCCGTCACTGCCGATGGCAAGGGTGTGCAGGCGATGCTGGTCGTTGTCGAAGTCGACCACGTAAAGCGTCTTGCCGTCCGGCGAAACCGTCAGCGTCTGCGTGTAGTAGAACTGGTCCGTCGCGGCCGGGTCCTTGCCCTGCGCGGCCATGACGAACGTCGGGACGCCGCTGGAGTCCAGCGAGAAGACGCTGGCCAGCGTGCCGCCGCCCGACGTGCCCACGAACAGGAAGCGGCCGTCGGCGGAGAGCGTCAGCGCGTTGGCGCCGTCAAGCTGCAGGCCGGTGTCGCCCGCGTCGGTATAGGTATGGATCAGCGTCAGCGTGGCGCCGTCCTGCCGGAAGACCAGCAGATTGTCGCCGGCCGTCGCGTACACGAGTCCGCCGGTGGCGAGCACGTCGCGGATCATGCCGTACTCGGTCACGACGTCGGCGCCAAAGGCGCCGTGCGCGGTCAGCGTTCCCGTCGCCGTGTCGCGGGTGAACAGCACGACGCCCTGGTTGGAAATCACGTAGAGCGACTTGCCGTCAGCCGAGACACGCAGGTCCGCGGCGCCGGCCAGCGCGCCGAGCTCGCCATTGCCGATGGCCTGCACGATGTGCAGCGTGCCGTCCGGGCCACGCTCAAGGACATACAGCGTGTTGACCTCCAGGTCGGCCATCGCGTCGCTGTTCCATTCCGTGGTGGTGCGCAGCAGGTAGAACTTGCCGTCCACCTCGAAGACATCGAGCACCCCGTCCAGCGCCGTGGACGGCGCGCCGTCGGCAAGCTGGCTGATCAGTTCATTCAAACCCACCGAGTCGACGGGCGTGGTCAGAACCGGCGGTTCGAACTGCACGTTCACTTTGGCGACGAAGTCCGGTTCGGCGGTGTCCTTGCCGCCGTTATCGGTACCGCCGCTGTCGCGCACGGCGGTCAGCGTGATGCTGCGCTCGCCTGTCGTCGGAGCGTCGGCATGGTTGGCATAAGCAATGCCGTCCACCAGCGCCGCCGCCTGATCGCCCGTCATGCCGGCGGCCGGCGTGATCGTGACGGTGGCCACGCCATTCGCGATGGTGACGGTGTAGGCGTGCCCGGAGGCGGTCGTGCCGTTGCCGGCGACGAGCGCGATGACGGTTCCGTCCACCGTCAGCGTTTCGCTGGCGCCGTTGGCCACGGGCGACACGGTGAGGGTCAGGCCGGCGATCGTCTGGCCGCTTTCGACGGTCGAGATCGTGGTGCCGTCGAAGAGGCCGACGGCCGCGCTGCCGGGGCTGTACTTCGTGTCGGCAGGGGTCGAGACGACGACCGGCGCGTCGTTCACCTGCGCGACCGTCAGCGCCAGCACGACGCTGTCGACGCCGCTTGCAAATTGGTCGCGCACCTGCACCTTCAGGCGGATGGCGGCGCCGGGGTCCTTGCTGTCATGCGTGTAGGTGACTTGCTGCAGCACGACGTTGGCGGTGGCGGTGCTGACCTGGCCGGTGAACGCGATGGTGAGCACGCCACCCGCGCTGGTGAAGTCCGCGATCTTGTCGCCGTTCAGGCGGATCTCGGTGCCGACCAGCGTGAGGCCGCCGCCCTCGGCAAAGCCGAAGTGGTCGTTGGCATTGGCGCCATCGTCGCGCGCGATGGAGATGGTGGCGCCGTTGTAGTCGCCCGCGCCATTCGCCAGCGCGTCGTAGTCGGCGTCTCCGAACGTCAGCCCTGCGGCTGGCTTTACCGTCTGGCCCTCGGCGTAGGCGCCCGAAAGCGCCTTCTCGATGTTGATGTGCCCCAGGCCGGCTGCATTGTAGAAACCGCCGACATACATGGACGATCCGTCCGGGGAAATGCCGAAGCGGAAGGCGCGATAGTTGCCCGAGGCCCCTTCGTGGGCGATGGTCTTGACCAGCGTGGGCGCGCCGTCGGCGCCGATGCTGTAGACGTTCAGGGCGCCGGTCAGGCCGCCAGCGTAGAGGGTCTTGCCGTCCGCCGACAGTTCCAGGCCCCACATCTGCGAGCTCACGGACGAAACCTTCGTGACTGTCTTCGCGATCGGATCGAAACGCAGCGTCAGGATGCCATTGCTTCCCGCCGACACGTAGATGTAGTCCCCTGACACCGCGATGCTGCGCGCGAAGTTGCCGACGTCGCCCGTCCGGGTCACCAGTTGCGTGAGGCTGCCGTCCGGATTGGCGGCGTAGATCGTCAGCGTGTTGGTGCCCGCGACGAACACGCGGCCCAGCGCGTCGACCTCGATGGCGGACGCGGTGCTGAAGGGCTGGTTGTCGTACACGTGCGACGTCGTCAGTTCGCCGTTGGCGCCGATGCCATAGGCGTACAGCGTGTTGCCGGCGATGCCGTACAGGTGGCCGTCCTGCGACGTCACAAGCTGCTTGATCTGCACGCTGCCAAGCTCGACGCTTTGGCCGCTGGCGGTCAGCGAGCCATCCGCGTTGACGTTGAAGCCCGTCAGGAAATAGTTGCCGCCAGCGGCCTTCTGGCCCACCAGATAGACATGCTTGCCGTCGGCGGAATACACGACGGACGCGGCGCTGAGCAGGCCCTGGATCTCGATGCCGTTGGCGTCGTTACCGTCGTTCACGGCGCCCTGCACGAACCGCTGCACCAACGTCAGTTCACCGGTGCTCGGATTGCGCGTGAAGACGCTGAGCGTGCTGTTGCCCGAAGGCGAAACCGTATGGTTGTTCGTCCCGTTGCCGAGCACGATGACGGTGTAGCCGTCGTCCGACACCTGAACGCCGTAGACGTATTGGTCGAAACCGTTGATCCGGCCATCCGAGGTGTAGGTGAGGTCGCTGCCGTCGATGTCGAACGCGGGCGCGCTGTTGGCGGCCTCGGCGGCCGAGACGACGCGCAGCGTCATCTTGTGGTCCGCCGTCAGGCCGTCCTTGTCGGTGACGCGCACGGTCAGGATGTAGTCGCCGGGCGTGGCGGGCGTGCCGCTCAGCGTGCGCGTGGCCGCGTCGAACACGAGGCCGACTGGCAGCGTTTCCACGATGCTCCAGGCAAGGGCGTCGCCGTAGCGGCTGTCCGGGTCCGAGAACATGTCCGCGCGCAGGGTGGCGGTAAAGCCGCCTTGTCCCGCGGTGATCTGTCCGAACGAGGCCGGCGCGCTGCCGCTCACGACGGGTTCGCGGTTGTCGATCTGGGCCACTTCCAGGTTCAGGTTCAGCGTCACGCTGGCGCCGTAGGCATCGGTGACAGTGATGCTGATGGGATAGGTGCCGGCAACGAGGGCGGTGCCGGACAGGGTGCGGGTCTCGGGATCGAAGCTGATCCCGGCGGGCAACCCCGTCACGCGCCAGGTCAGCCGGTCGCCGTCCGCGTCGCGGAACAGATTCTCGGGCAGGACGAGGTGGTAGTCCTTTTCCGTGGTAATGGCTTCCGGCGTGTAGCCAGTGGCGCCGGTGTCGATCTGCGGTCCCGTGTTGGTGCGCAACGTGATCGTCAGGGCATCGCTGTTCAGTGCGCCGTCATTGGCCTGCACGGTCAGCGTGATGAACGTGCCCGCCGCCACGGCCGAATTGCCGTAGCTGACCTGTTGCAGCACCTGGTTCGCGATGGCGGTCGTGGCGTCGCCGGTGAAGCGCAGCGTCAGGGTGTCGCCATTGACGGTGTACGTGGCAATCTGAACGCCGCCGCGCGAGATGACGCCGTTTGCCATGGACAGCCCGTTGCCGCCCTCGAAGCCGAAGACGCCGCCCGCCACGGACGCCCTGATGGTCACGCTGGCGCCGTTGTAGTTGCCGGCGCCGCCATCCAGCAGGTCGTAGTTGCGGTCGGACAGGCTGACGCGGTCACGCAGCACGGTGTCCTGGCCCAGCGTCAGCGATTGCAGCGTCGTGTAGCGGGTAAGGCCGTTGCCGGCCACCACCAGCGACATGCCGTCCTTGGACAGCGAGATGTCCGCGCCATTGGTCTTGCCCGCGGCGCTGCCGACGAGCGTCAGGGCACCGTCGCTGGACACGGCGTAGACGCTGACGGTGCCGCCGGTGGTGGCGGCATACAGCAGCGTGCCGTCCGCGTTCAGCGCCAGGCTGCCAATGTTGTCGCTGGCGACCGTGCCCACGCGCGTCAGCAGGTTGTCGGGGCCAAGCCGGAAGACCGAAATGTTCCGGGCGCCCGGTTCGCCCACGAACAGCAGCTTGCCGTCGGCGGACATGGTGATGGCGTAGTCGACGGCGTCCTGGCCAGTCCGGTCCAGAAGGATGCTGTCGACGAGATTCAGCACCCCGTCCGCGCCGCGTTGATAGATCTTGAGTGTGTGATTGGCGTTGATGAGCGCGCCGCTGTGAATGACGGTGACGTAGTCGCCGGCCGTGGCAAGACTGGCGTTGCGCACGGCGTCCAGACGCTGGATCTGCGTTAGCGCGCCGGTGTCCGTGTCGCGGCTGTAGATGTGTGCCTCGCGCCCAAAGTTGTTCGACGCGTCCACGTAGACCTGCTTGCCGTCGTCCGAGATCGCCAAGCCGCCGGTGGATCCCCCGCCCACCGATAGCGTCGCCGCGTGGCTCAACCTGCCGGCGGCATCGACATTGAACTGGATCAGGTTGCCGTTGCTGGAAATTGTGTAGACCGACTTGCCGTCGCCGCTGACCACCAGGTGATTGACCGTTCCCAGGTCCGCCAGCGCGAGTTCCTGCGTCTTGCTGAGCAGGCCCGTGGCCGCATCCACGGCAAAGATCGACAAGGTGTTGTTGCTGCCCGCCGCGTAGACGAACTTGCCGTCCGCGGAATAGGCGACTTCGGTGGCGCCGGCCAGGCTGCCCGTGCCGAAATGATCCGCTTCCTGCAGCAGGTCGCCCTTCACCTCGGGCGCCACGTTGATGCGGCTGTCGATGTCGATTGTTGCGGTAATGGCGGACAGGTCGGCCGTCTGGCCGCCGGCGTCGGACAGGCTCTTCAGCGAGACCGACACCTTGCCGCCCGCCACCGACTTGTCCAGGATCTGATAGGACATGCCGTCGATCAGCGCCTTGACGCTGGCCGGTTCCGGCGCGAATGCGTCGAGCTGCAGGGTGATCGTGGTGGTGTTGCCGTTCACGGCGACGGTGTAGACGTAGCCGCCGTCGGCGCGCGTCGTGCCGCTGCCGCCTTCCAGGGCGATGGTCTTGCCGTCGATCACCAGCGCCTGGTTGGCGCCGCTGCGATCCGCCGTGACGACCAGTTGCGTCAGTTCGTCCGAGCCGCTCGTCTGGCCGCGGACGTCGACGCCGCTGAACAGGTCGACGGGCGCAAAGCTGTCGCTGCTGTCCGTGACGACGACGGTGGCTTCGGTCGGCGTGGCTTCGACGCCAGGCGCCGTCTCGGTCGGCGGCACGGCTTGCGCGGCCACGTCCACGGCCGTCGTCACGGCGGCTGCGTCGAGCAGGAAGCGGGGTTCCAGGGCCAATGCCTGGCGGCGGAGCGTGGGGATTCGGCGGGAGGTCATGGAAGTCCTGGAACGAATATGAGGATGCGGGGGTAGGCTTATTCGACGAGCGTGGTCAGCGCCGCGAGCTGGCGCAGTTCGTCGACGATGTCGTCGAGCCGGCTCTGGATGCGGCCTTCGGAGGCCGTGAAGTCCCTGCCTGACAGATAGATCTGGTCCGAGCCCTTTTCGGCGCAGACGGCCAAGCCCGGACCGGCAATGCGCCGGAAGTCCGAGGCGCTGCGGATCTGGCCGTCTTCGTCCGTCTCTTCGTCATTGCCAGTGACGATCAGGTAGAACTTCAGGCCGCGGGCGCGGAAGCTGCTGCACAGGCGGGAAAAACGTTCGGTCACGACGTTGTCCTCGCCGCCGCCGGTGTCCGAATCGCCATCGATCTTCTGGCCGACGTAGGCGTTGTAGGCGTCCGTGTCGAACCAGCGCTGGCCCGTGGAATTGACCAGGAACACGATGGCCTTGACGCGATCGCCCGTGCCGTCGTCGAAGTCCCGGGGCAGATCGTCCTCCAAGCCCCAGCCGGCGCCGCCGCGAAAGGCCGGCGCAAGCGCCATGGCGGCCCAGCCCATCGCGATCGCATGGTTGGTGTTAAAGCGCGTGCTCATCTCGTCGAGCCGTTCGCCGATCTTGTCTTGGTCGTTGGTCAGCGGCAGCAGCGCCGCGTGGGGGCAGCCGCGGTCGGCGACCATCCAGCGCGTGTCGTTCACGCCGTTGGCCTGGCCAAAGAAAGGATTGGGGCCGATCCAGCGGATGGGCGGGGCGCCCGGGCTGCCGTTCTCGGGCAGGTCGTGGCGGTAGTACACGCCAAATTGCCCGGCGGGCGGTTCGGTCCAGAAGTAGTTGTCGCCGCGGTTCAGGCCGCGGTACATGCACAGCAGGTTGGCGCGCCGGTCGGGAATGCGGCGGTCGGCCAGGCCCGCGTAACCCGAGCGGAACAGCGACGTGAGTTCGACGGGGTTGAGCGCGCCCGGCTTGCTCCAGTTGCGGATGCGGTTCGATTGCTGGGGATCGTAGACGCTGACCGCCTGGCTGTAGGGCACCAGCGCAAGCCAGGCGCTGTCGGCGTCTTCCAGCAGGCGCGCGGCAAACGACTTGCCCAGCCGGCGCAGCGTGGCCAGATTGGCGGCGTCTTCGCCCAGCGAGTTGGGCAGCGCCAGCGCCACTTCCAGCGAGCGCTGGCGCGAGACGGCGGCCGACGCGACCGTGACGGCCTGGTCCGGCGTCTGCGACAGCATGCTCGCGGCTTCGAATGTGGCCGTGACGCGCGTGCCGGGCATGTCGTTCTTGGTGATGGTCTCGGCCCGCACCGACAGTGCGCGGCCGACTTGCGAGCGGTCCATGCCCAGGTTGACCGCCACATAGCGTTCGGCGATGTCCTGGATGTCGGCATCGCGGGACTTGGCATAGGCCGCGGCGGACGCGAGCGCCGCCGCGTCGGTGGCGCGCTTGAGCTGCGCGGCGTCAGCGGTCATGCGCGTGCCATCCGAGGCGTAGGCGGCCAGGGCGGCGACGGCCCCGATCAGCAACAGCAGGAATACGGCGGACGCGCCGCGTTGGCGGGCCAGCGAGAGGACGCGGTCGGGACGTTGCTTCATGGTTGGGCGTAGGCCAGGCCGGAGGCGACGCTTTCGGCGCGCAGCGTTTCGTCCAGCGTGATGGTTCGGGAGGTGGCGCGGAAGACGGCGGCCGTCTGCAGCAGGTCGGGCAGCGGCAGGCCGGCCCATATGGAGATGTCGGCGGTATCGCGGCAGGCCTTCACCACGATCATCGACATGGTGCTGTTGTCGACGTTGCTTTCGCCGGTGTCGGGGCGGTCTTGCGGCAGGACGCCGGTGTACTGGCCGCCGGAGGCCGGCGCGTCGCACAGGTCGGTCGCGCCGCCGCGTTGCAGTGCCCAGGCGATGCGGCCGGACTCCAGCACGTTCAGGATGATGAGCTGCTGCATATCTTCGTGGCCCTGCATGGCAAGCTGCGCCAGCACGTCGACGCCGGCGGCGGTCAAAACGGGTTGAGCCGCGATGTTCAGGGCCATGGCGCCCGCGGCGTTCTCCACGCGGATGCGTTCGCTGTGGATGCGCTGCATGTCGGCGCCGATCATGCCGACGCCCAGCAGGATGGGCAGGGCCAGCGCCGCTTCCACGGCCAGCGCGCCGCGCTGGCGCCGGCGCGGCGCCGCGGCGTGGCGAGGCGGACGCGGGGCGGCGGTCACGGCTGCGATTCCTGGTTGCGTTGCGGCAGATAGGCCAGCACCTGCTGATAGCGGTAGCGGAAAGCGCCGCTGTCCACCCCCAGCAGACGCGGCAGGGGCGTGATGAAGTCCTTGCGCACGTCGACCTCGATGCGCCACGCGGGAACGTTGGTCAGGGCCGCGGCCTGCGTCTCGTCCTCGGCGCCGCCGCCCATGGCGTCCAGCGAGGCAAAGCGCTCGACCTCGACCGTGGCGATGTTCTCGTCGTCCAGGTAGTTGTGTGACGCCGCCACCATGCGCGTGCGCACCAGCGACTCGATGGCGCCGCCGTCCTGCATGCCTGCGGCGCCGTCCTGGCGGAACTGCTGCACGGCGCGTTCCAGTGCGCTGGCGCCCATGTTGATGGTCAGACCGATGTTGGCCAGTTCCATGAACATCATCGCTGCGGCGATGACGACGGGCAGGACGTAGGCGGCTTCGACCGACAGCGAGCCGCGTTGGCCGCGCAGGAAGCGGCGCGCGCGAGGGGCGAGGTCAGCCATTGCCGTTTGCCTCTTTCTCGCGCAGTTGCAGCACGTGGCGGCTGGCGGCCATCAGTTCGTTGCCCACCGCCGCGCCGTCGCGGATGCGCTGGCGGCGCTGCGCGAAGTCGGCAAGCGCCTGCGGCACCAGCGCGGGCGCCATGATGCCTTCGAGCGTCTTGCGGGCCGCGCCTTCGTCGCCCTGCAGCACCTGCGCGAAGGCAAGGTTCAGTTTGAGCGTCGGCAACTGGACCGCGTCGGCCTGCGTCAGCAGGCGGATCGCCTCCTGCGCGTCGCCGCTGGCCAGGTGCGAAAGCGCCAGGTTGTTCAGGACACGGAAGTCCGAGGGATCCAGTTCCCACGCCTGCGCCAGCAGCTTGCGAGCCTGCGCGTGGTCGCCGCTGGCGTCCAGCAGCACGCCCTTTGCATTCAGCGCGGCGACGTTGTTGGCGTCTGCCGCCAGCGTGCAGTCGAAGTCCTGCAGGGCGGCGTCGCGCTGGCCCAGCGCCATGCGGGCGCGGCCCAGGCCGTTGCACAGCGTGACCGTCGCGGCCGGCGTGAGCGTCGTGCCGGCTTCGTTCAGGGCGCGGCGCGCACGGCCGAACAACGCCAGGTTGTCTCGCGGCGATTGGGTGGGCGCGGCCACGCTGGCGTATTCCAGCAGCTCCAGCGGTTTGAGGCTGCCGCGCTGTTCAAGCTGGGCGTAAACGCCGGCCGCGCCTTCGTAGCGGCCCTGGTCGCGGAGCAGACGCGCAAGCTTCAGGCCTTCGGCCGCCGCGTCGCCGTTGCTGGCGAGCGGGCGCGGCGAGGCCGTGTTGCCGCTGGACTGCGTCAACAGGTTGCGGCTGCTGGGCGCGGCGGCGGAATCGGTCTTTGTGAAGGTGCTGCACGCGCTCAGCATCGCGGCCATCAGCACGACGCCGGCGGCGCGGGTCAGGCGCATGGTGGGCAGCGGGAACAGGGGAAGCGTTGCGATCATTGCATCAGGGTCCGGATAACGCGCATGAGCGCGGGCGTGGCGACGATGGCGACCACCGGCGGCAGGATGAGGGTCATGAGGGGAACGCTGAGCTGGGCGGGCAGCTTGCCGGCCTTCTCTTCCAGTTCGAGGATCAGGCGGCTCCGGCTTTCCTCGGCAATCGTGCGCAGCGCCTGCGCCAGCGGCGTGCCATAGCGTTCGGCCTGCACCAGCGAACCCACCATGCTTTCGATGGTCGGCACGCGCGTCCGGTCGGCCAGGTGGCGCAGCGCGGCGGCGCGGTCGGGCAGCAGTTGCAGCTCGGCGCTGGTGAAGGCCAGCTCGTCGGCCATGGCGGGCGCGCTGAAGGCCAGTTCGCGCGACACCACCTTCAGGATGCGCGGAAACGGCAGGCCGGCCTCGGCGCAGATCACCATCAGGTCCAGCGCGTCGGGCATGCTGCGGGCCAGGGCCTCGTGACGCCGGCCGGCGCGCAGCTTGACCAGCAGTTCGGGCAACGTGGTGCCGACAAACAGCGAGATCAGGCCCACGGCCAACCCGGTCAGTCCGAATCGTGTCTGCGGGCTGGTCAGCAGCCACATGGCCAACGCGCACAGGACGACGCCGCTGCCGTACTTGGCAGCCATGAAGAGGCCGCTGGCCTCGGGGCGGCGCCAGCCGGCCTGGGCCAGCAGGCGCTCGGTGGCGAGGCGGTCCTGCTCGGTGCCGGCCAGCTTCATGCCGAAGGCGGCGATGCTCTGGGCGACGGGGGGCAGCGGCGAACTGGAGTCCAGCGCGATGGAGGCCGTGCTCTCAGTGGCGCCTCGGCCACGGCGGCCCAGCCGCTCGTGCAAAGGATTGCGGCGCGACTCGGCGCGCAGCAGCCAGACGGCCAGCACGATGCCGGCAATGAAGGCCAGCAGCAGCAGGGGCGCCAGGGGATCGGATAACAGGGGCATGGCAGCTAGTCGCGGGGCAAGGTCAGCGGATCCGCTTGACCATCAGATGGGTGATGAACAGGCCCAGTCCAACGCTGGCGGCGGCGTAGATCATCACCTTGACGCCCGCCGCGTCGTTGAACATGAAGCGGAAGTCGTCCGGGGAGTTCAGGTACATGTAGAGCAGCACGCCCGGCACCAGCAGGGCGACGATCTTGGCCGAGGCGCGCGCCTCGGATGTCTTGGCCTGCACCTTCATGCCCAGTTCGGCGCGCGCACGCAGCGTGGCGGACAGGCGTTCCAGCGTGTCGCCGAGCCGGCCGCCCGATTCCTGGCTGATGATGAGGATGACGGCAAAGAAGCGGTATTCGGGCAGCGGCACGCGCTGGGCGGACGACTGCATGGCCTGCTTGAGCGGCACGCCGAGCTTGAGCCAGTTCTCGATTTCGCGCAGCTCAGGCGCCAGCGGGCCGTGCAGGTGATCGGCGGCGATGCCGAAAGCGCTCTGCAGCGGCACGCCCGATCGGCAGATGCGCGTGATGCCGTCGATCGCTTCGGGCAGGCTGCGCGCGAGCGCGGCCA
>CBHWAL010000046.1:0-14122 GCA_966111495.1 uncultured Achromobacter sp.
CCGCAGGGGGGCTTTTGCCGGGAGCGGTTCAGTCGAGGGTGCGAGCCAGCGCCTGCACGGAGGGCTGCAGGTGTTCGCGCAGCAGCGCCAGGAATGCCTGTGCGGCGAGCGAATCGGTGGCGTCGCGGCGCCGCGCCAGGCAGATGTCGCGCTCGTTGATCGGCAGGGTCAGGGGCACGGCTTTCAAGCCGGCCAGCCGGAACTGAAAGAGCGCCAAGGTGGGCGCAATGGTGACGCCCAGGCCGGCCGCGATGAAGCCGGCGGCCGTGGACAGGCTGTTGACCTGATGCGAGCGCAGCCATTGCCGGGGGTAGATGGCGGCGTCCAGATGCTGGCGGATGCTGCTGTTGCTTTCGAATCCGATGATCGGATAGTCCAGCACATCCTGCACCGACAGGCGGCGGCGCGTGGCCAGCGGGTGGTTGGCGGGGCAGATGAAATGGAAGGTGTCGCGCGCCAGCACCTCGATGTCGAGGTCGGTGCTGGGATAGGCGGCCGCGCACAGCGCGAAGTCCACCTGGCGGTTGCGGACCATGTCGATGCACACGGTGCTGGCCACGTCCTGCACCTGCACGCTGATGCCCGGGTAATCCGCGCTGAAGCGTGCGATGAGACCCGGCAGGATGCCCGACGATATCGACGGCAGCGCGGCAAGCGCAACGCGCCCCTTGCGCCGCTCGACGTGGTCGCGCATTTCGGCCAGGGCGCGCTCGGTCTCGGGAAGCAGGTGGGCGACGATGTTCTGGAAGGCCTCGCCCTCGGCCGTCAGCTCGACGTTGCGCGTGCTGCGCGAGAACAGCTTCACGCCCAAGTCGCCTTCCAGATTGGAGATCAGCGCGCTGAACGCGCTCTGGGTCAGGCAGCAGTGTTCGGCCGCGCGCGTGAAACTGCGCAATGCCGCCAAGGCTGTGAAGGCCTTCATGTGGCGTAGCGAAAGATTCATTCGGCGGTCTCCGCTGCGCTAAGGACTAGAAACCATACAGCGCCGCGGGATTGGCCGCCAGCACCTGGCGCTGTAGCGCGGCGTCAGGCAGCCAGGCCTCGATCTCGCGCACGAGGCGCGCGGCCGGAACGTCACGATAGGCGCTGACCTCGGTGGGCTGCTTGCCCGGCTCGCGATTGGTGTGCGGCCAGTCGCTGGCCCACAGTGCGCGCTCCGGATTGCGGCTGATGAAGGCGCGGGCCAGCGCGCTGATGCGCTCGGCCTCGCCGGCATTGTCGGGGTCGGCGCTGATGCGGTAGGACGCCGACAGCTTGACGTACGCGGCCCCGCTGCCGACCAGGTCCAGCACCTGCCGGACGCGGGGATCATCCAGCGCGAGCTGGGCGGGAATCATCGCGAAGTGATCCAGCACCACCGGCACCGGCAGCCGGGCCAGCGCGGGGGCGGCGTTGGCGATGGCGTCCAGCGAGGCGTAGACCTGGATGTGCCAGCCTTGCCCAGCCAGACGGCCAGCCCAGGCCGACAGCGCGCGGCTGACGGCGGCGGCGTCGCTGGCGCCCGTGCTTTCCAGGTTGACGCGCACGCCGCGCACCCCGGCGTCGTGCAGGCGTGTGAGCTCCGCGTCGGCGACGTTTTCATCGGCCACCGCCACGCCGCGCGCCGCGCCGTCCAACGCCAGCAGGCTGTCGACGAGCAGGCGGTTGTCGCTGCCATAGATGCTGGGCTGCACGATGACGGCGTGGGCGAGGCCCAGCGGTTGCAGGTGCGCGCGCAGCGCATCCGCTGATGCCGGACCGGGCGTGTAGTGCCGGTCCGCCAGCATGGGGTAGTCGGCCTGCGGCGCCACCACATGCACGTGGCAGTCGCAGGCGCCGGCGGGGAGCTGCGGCGCTGGCATGGTCAGCCCGCCTGCAGGCGCGCGACGAAGGCCGCGCCGGCTTCGCGCGTGCCCAGGTTGCCGCCCACGTCGCGCGTGCATTCCTGCGCGAGGATGGTGTCGGCGATGGTGGCCTCGATGGCGGCGGCGGCTTGCGTGAACGCGGCGTTGCCGGTCTTCTGGCCGTGCCAGTTCAACAGCATCGCGCCCGACAGGATCAGCGAGATCGGGTTGGCGATGTTCTGGCCGGCGATGTCAGGCGCTGAGCCGTGCGCGGCCTGTCCCATTGCGTAGTCGCGGCCGGCGTTCAGCGAGCCGCCCAGGCCCAGGCTGCCGGAAAGTTCGGCGGTCAGGTCGGACAGGATGTCGCCGAACATGTTGGTGGTGACGACGACGTCGTAGCGCTGCGGCGCGCGCACCACGTGCGCCATCATCGCGTCGACGATCACGTCGTCCACGCGCACTTCCGGAAACTCCTGCGCGACCTGGCGGCACATTTCTAGGAACATGCCGTCGCCCAGCTTCAGCACGTTGGCTTTGTGGACCATGGTGACGTGTTTGTTGCGCGTCATGGCCAGCTCGAACGCCGTGCGCGCGATGCGCTCGCAGCACTGGCGGGTGATGCGGCGCAGCGATACGACGACGTCGGGCGTGATCAGCATTTCGCTGCCGCCGGATTCGACGTTGCGGTCGGCGTAGAAGCCTTCGGTGTTTTCGCGCACTACGACCAAATCGAACTCGCCCAGGCGGGCCTGCATGCCGGGATAGGTGCGCGCGGGGCGGATGTTGGCGTGCAGGTCGAGCTTCTTGCGAAAGTACATCGACGGATTGATCTCGCCGCGGGCCTCGTCCTTGAAGTCATAGGTGGCCATGGGACCGAGCATCAGGCCGTCGGCCGCCTTGACCTTCTCCAGCAAGGAGGGCGTGACGGTGGCGCCATGTTGCTTCAGGCTGTCATGGCCCGCGATGTCGTGGTCGAACTGCAGGTTCAGGCCGAAGCGGCGCGACGCGGCTTCAAGCACGTCGACGGCGACCGCCATGGTTTCGGGGCCGATGCCGTCGCCGGGGAGTACAACGATTTTCATGGGAGCGTTTTCCTGTGGGTTGATCGGCCGGGCTTATTCGACCTGGACCCCGGTGGCTTGCACCAGGTGCTGATATTTGGCGGCTTCGCTACGCACGAAGGCCGAGAATTCCTGCGAGGAGTTCGGGCGCACGGCGGCGCCGTCGCCTTCGAGCCGCGACTTGATCGCGGGCTCGGCCAGGATGGCGTTCAGCTTGGCATTGAGCTGTTCAACCACCGCCGGAGGCGTCTGCGCGGGCGCGAAGACGCCGCCCCACAGGCTGAATTGGAAGTCCGGCACGGTGGCCTCGCTGATGGTGGGAACGTTGGGCAGGATGCCCAGGCGCTCACGCGAGGATACCGCCAGCGCCTTTAAGCGGCCGCTGTTGATGTGCGGCATGGCGGCCGACGCGCTGGAAAAGAAGAAGTCGACGTGGCCGCCCAGCAGGTCGGACATGGCTTGGCCCGCGCCCTTGTACGGCGCGTGGATCATGCGGGTCTGCGTGCCGAGCGCCAGCGCGGCGGCGGCCAGGTGGCCTGGCGTGGCGGTGCCGGATGAGGCGTAGGCCAGGGAGTCGGGTTTGGCTCGGGCCGCAGCGATCAACGCCGCCAGATCTGCATAAGGCGACTTTTCCGGCACGGCCAGCACCAGCGGCGAATCTCCCACCAGGATCACCGGGGCGAACTCGCGCAGCGGGTCGTAGCCCAGCGACTTCATGGCGTAAGGGTTGACGGCGATTTCGCCGGTCTGGCCCAGCAGCAGCGTGTAGCCGTCGGCCGGCGCGCGCAGCACGATGCGCGAACCCACCGCGCCCGATGCGCCGGGGCGGTTTTCGACGATGCAGGTCTGCTTGAATTCCGTGCCCAGGCGCTCGGCCAGGATGCGGGCGAAGACGTCGCCCTGGCCGCCGGGCGCGTAGGGCACGATCATCGTCACGGGCTTGGACGGGTACGCGTCGGCCGCGTGGGCTGCGCCGGTCAGCATCAGTGCCGCGCCGGCCGCCGCGCCTTGCAGCAGGCGGCGGCGCGCGGGGTCGAAGGGGTAGGGGTTGTGCTGCATGTTGTCTCCTCGTTGTCTTTGTGCGGTCGGTGCGCGGCGGCTCAGTCCAGCGCCATGCCGGACTTCTTGACCACGCCTTGCCACATCTCCAGTTCGGCTGCCAGCGCCTTGCCGAAGTCGTCCGGTGATCCGCTGATGGCCTCTGCGCCCTCGTGCTTGAGGCGGTCGGCCACCAGCTTGTCGGCGGCGGCCGCGTTGATGGACTGGTTCAGCTTGGCGACCACCTCGGGCGGCGTGCCGGCCGGCGCCAGAACACCCCACCACGTCGTGATGTCGAAGTCGGGCACGCCCGCCTCGGCCACGGTGGGCGTGTCGGGAAAGAGCGGCGAGCGCGCCTTGCCGGTGACTGCCAGCAGGTCCACGCGCTGGTCGCGCACCTGCGACAGGATGGTGGGCACGGTGGCGAAGAACACCTGGACGCGGCCGGCCAGCAGATCGACCGTGGCCGGGCCGCTGCCCTTGTACGGCACGTGCGTCATGGCGGCGTTGGTCTTCTGCTTGAACAGTTCGCCGGCCAGATGGTTGATGCTGCCGTTGCCGGCCGAGCAGAAGTTCAAGTCGGCGTCCGGCTTGGCGGCGAGCTTGCGCAGGCCGGCGATGGAGGCGAGCTTCAGCGCCTTGGCTGTCACGACGAAGAGCGGGCCGCGGCCCAGCATGGCGCTGGGCGCGAAGGACTTGCGCACGTCGTACGTGGTGCTGATGCCGGCGGCGGCGTTGGTCACGAAGGTCGACGTGGCAAAGAGCAGCGTGTAGCCGTCGGGACGCGCGTTGGCGACCAGCGCGGCGCCGATCGAGCCGCCACCGCCGCCGCGGTTCTCCACGACCACGGATTGGCCCAGTTTGTCGGCCAGCGTGCGCGCCATGTCGCGCGCAATGCTGTCGGTGCCGCCGCCCGCCGCAAATGGCACCACCAGCGTGATGGGCCGGCTGGGATAGGTGTCGGCCGACGCGGCCGCCGGCGCGAAAATCGCGGGCAAAAGAAGGGCCAGCCCCGCCAGCAGACGCTGCGGGGATACGTTGAACTGCTTCATCGACTTGTCTCCGATCGACGGCCGCGCTCAGCCCTGGCGCAGCATCTTTAGGCGTTCCAGCAGGGCCTGGTGAATGTGGTGTTGGGCGGCGTCTTGTGCGCCTTGGACGTCGCGGGCGCGGATGGCGTCGACGATGGCCTGATGTTCCTGGCTGGAGCGGCCGGCCCGCTCGGACGAGCTGAGCGTGCTGCGTCCCAGCAGATAGGTGGTCTCGGTCAGCGAATGCAGCGAGCGGATCAGGTAGCGGTTGTGCGCGGCGCTGTAGATGGCCTGGTGAAATCGCAGGTTCTGCGCGACGGGGTCGCCGTTGTCGCCTTCGTCCAGGATGGCCTGCATGTTGGCGATTTCGGCGTCTGTGGCGTGGCGCGCGGCGAAGGCGGCGGCGGCGCCCTCCAGCACTTCGCGCATGGAGTAGAGCTCGGCGACCTCCTGCTGGTCCATCGTGGTGACCACCAGTCCGCGGCCGGGCTCGTGCGTGATCAGTCCTTCGTCCTGGATGCGCTTGAGCGCCTCGCGCACGGGAGTGCGGCCCATGTCGAGCTGGACGGCGACTTCCACTTCGCGCAGTCGGTGGCTAGGCGTGAACATGCCCACCAGGATGCGGCGCTTGATCTCGTTGTAGGCGGCAAAGGCCTGCGAATTGCTTTTCGGAATGGGCAAGATTGTCTCGGTGCGTTTTTTGTATATTTTTGCATACAAAAAATAGAGCGGCAATCCGGCCCTTGAATTTGGATCGGGTCGGCGGGGTTGTCGGCGGTGATTTCGTCGGTGCCTTCAGCGGCGCGTGGCGCAGCAAAGCGGGCTATCGCCTGTGCCGCCCGCGCCGCATCAAGGCCTGAAATACCGCGCCGGCGTCATGCCGAACACGGCCTTGAACGCGGCGACGAAGCTGGACGCGGATTCATACCCCACGTCGAGCGCCACGTTGGTGACGCTCTCGCCGTAGGCAAGCTGTTCCAGCGCGGTGAGCAGCCGCTGGCGCTGGCGCCACCGGCCGAACGACAGGCCGGCCTCCTTCTGGAACAGGCGTTCGATGGTGCGGGGGCTGGATCCGACCTGGCCCGCCAACGATTCCAACGGCTGGCGGTTGGCCGGGTCGGTACGCAGGAGATTGGCCAGGCGCAGCGCGCGGGTATCGGTGGGATAGGGCAGGTCGACCGAGGTGTGGTCCGTCGCGCGCACCTGATCGACGAGCACGCTCGCCAGACGCGCTTGCGGGGAGTCCGCCGGGTAGTCCCACGGGGCGGACGCGCAGGCGGCGATGACCTCGCGCATCAGGGGGTTCACTGCGACCACGCGGCATTGCGCGCCGTCGGGCATGGGGTAGACGTCGGGGTCGATGTAGAGCACTCGCGTGTGCGCCGGCCGCCGGACCAGCGTGGAATGCAGGGTGCCGCTGCCGATCCAGATGGCGCGAGTGGCGGGCAGCACCCATTCGCCGACGCTGGTGGTGACGTGGATCACGCCGCTGGCCGCGCACAGCAATTGATGACGGCGGTGGACGTGCGGCGCCTGATCGGCCGGCATCCATTCTTCCATCAGGCCCACGACCGGCGCGGTGGCGAGGTCAGGGTCCGGCATGACTGCGAGGGGCTTGGCGGCGCGTGCGGCGGCAGGTTGGCGGGTATTCGACATAATTCGGCCAAGTATAGACAGAACCCGCCACGCGCTCCTGATAACTTGGACCGCTTCCAAAACGCGTGTTTGCGTTAATTCGACCAGGCGTTCACGCGGTTCACATCAGGAGTTCGTTTTGCAGCAGGCTGACATTCACACCCCGGGGAGGCAACAGGCCGCCCAGGGCCAGGCCGCGTCACTGCGGGCGCCCAAGCGCGCCACGCAGTTGTCGCTGTTCATCGCAGGTTTCGCCTTGTCGTCCTGGGCGCCGCTGGTGCCGTTTGCGCAGCAGCGTCTGGGCGCCGATGCGGCCACGCTGGGTTCCGTGTTGCTGTGCCTGGGACTGGGCGCCGTGATCGGCATGCCCGGCGCGGGCGCGCTGGTGGGGCGCGTGGGTTGCAAGGCGCTGATCGTGACGGCAGGCCTCATCCTGGCCGCCGTGCTGCCCCTGATGGCGATGGCGTCGACCGCGGTCTCGCTGGGCCTGTGCCTGCTGATCTTCGGCGCGGCCACCGGCGCCATCGACGTTGCGGCAAATGTGCATGGCACCGAGGTCCAACGCATCGCCCGGCAGCCGCTTATGTCGGGATTTCATGGGCTGTATAGCATTGGGGGCCTTGCCGGCGCAGCGGCAATGACGGCAATCATTGCTGCCGGCGCTAGCGCGGAGGCCGCAGCCATCGTAGCCGGCTTGGTCATCGCGCTCTGCGTGCTGCTGGCCGCGCCTGGCTTCCTGGTCTTGCCGCCAGCAAAAGCCGCGCCGCTGCTGATCGTGCCCCGAGGCGTCGTGGCAGGCATCGGCCTGCTGGCGATGGTGATCTTCCTGGCCGAGGGCGCCATGCTGGACTGGAGCGCGCTGCTGCTGTCGCGCGAGAAGGGCGTGGACCAGCGTTTTTCCGGCGTGGGGTATTCGGTCTTTGCATGCGCCATGACGATGGTCCGCTTTGTGGGCGACCGGCTCGTGGCACGGACGGGCGAACGCGTGGTGTTGATCGCGGGCTTTCTGATCACGGCGGGCGGCCTGGCGCTGGCGGCGTGGAGCAGCCACCTGGCCGTCGTGTATCCCGCCATCGCCTTGGCTGGGCTTGCCGCCGGCAACGTGGTGCCGATCCTGTTTTCGCTGGCGGGGTGCCAGACTGTCATGCCGCCATCGCAGGCCATTGCGGCGGCCAGCATGCTGGGTTATCTGGGCGTGCTGCTGGGTCCTGCGGCGCTCGGCTACGCCGCGCATGCCGTGGGCTTGGTCGACGCGTTCCTCTGGCTTGCCGGATTGGTGGCGCTGTCGGCGGTTGCGATTCGCCTGGTGGTGCGGCGCTGAACGCCGCCGCGCATTGACGGGCCGCGGGTGATGCGCCTGAACGCATCGTCGCCACCCGCTTTACGGCATCGCCGCCACGCGCCGCCGGAACAGGTCCGCCATGGTGGTGGCCGCCAGCGATAGCGGTGTGCCCTGCAGCGTCATGATGCCGATGCTGGCGACCGGCATCGGAACGTCTGCGCGGATGCGCCGGGCCTCGTCGCCGTAGGGCTTGATGTCGAGCATGCCGGAAGGGCAGATGATGAGCGCGTCGCTGCGGGTCATGAGGCTCCACATGACGCCAAAGGTGTCGCATTCGATGACGCGGGCGGGCTCGGGCAGGCCGTGCGCGCGCAGGCCGCGCAGGAAGGCCTCGGTATGGCTGCCGCCCGAGACGTTGAGCAGCCATTCGCAGCCGCGGATATCGTCCCAGCGCCGCGCGCGCGCCAGCGGATGGCCTTTGCGGCAGGCGATCATGAATTCCAGCGGGCGCAGTTCCTCGAATTCGAATTCCTGACCGCCGGCGCTGTCCTTCATGCGCGAGGCCAGCGCAAAATCCAGCGCGCCATTGCGCAAGGCCGGCTGCACCGAGGCCAGCAGGCCTTCCAAAACCTTGACCTTCGCGGCGGGCATGCTGGCCCGGAATTCGGCCAGCACGTCGGGCAGCACGCTCAGCATGACCATGGGCGTCACACCCACCGCCACCCGGGCTTGCGCGCCGCTGAGCAATTGGCGGATGTCCTGGCGCGCCAGCGCGAGTTGCGCCTGCGCCAGACGGGCCCGAACCGTCAGATGCTCGCCGCATTCGGTGACCGCGATGCCTTTGGGGCTGCGCGTCAAGAGCGGCGCGTCCAGCTCGGTTTCGAGTTCCTTGATGGCCTTGGTCACGGCGGCCTGGCTCAGGTGCAAGCTGCGTGCGGCGGCGCGGATGCTGCGCAGTTCGGCCACTTTCAGCCATGCGCGCAGTTGATGGTCTTTCATGACGGCTTTTCGGCTGACAACCTGGGGTGGTCACCTTAACAAAAATATAGCCTTACATGCAGCGCGGGCGATCCCTAAGCTGATCGTCGATCAGGCCCGGCAATAGCGAGAGGCCTGGCCCGAAAAAGCGCTTTTAGGAGAATGCCATGCCGATCTTTGCCCGCCGTGCCGTTTCCTTGTTTCTTGTCCTGCTGGCCGCCACCGCTGCCGGCGCCGCCCGCGCCGACTGGCCGGAACGGCCGATCAAGCTCATCGTCCCGTATGCCGCGGGCTCCGGTCCCGACGTGGTGCTGCGCCCGATAGCCGATGCGCTGGGCCGTGAACTGGGGCAGCCTGTCATCGTGGAAAACCGGGGCGGGGCGGGCGGCATCGTCGGCACGCAGGCCCTGGCGTCGGCGCCGCCCGATGGCTACACCATTGGCTTCGGCAACATCGTCACGCTGGCGATCAACAAGAGCATGTACACCAAGCTGCCTTACGACCCGCAGCGTAGCCTGGCGCCCGTCAGCCTGGCGATCAGCAATGCGCTGGTGCTGATCGCGCGCAACGGCCTGCCGGCCAACAACGTGCAGGAGCTGGCCGCGTACGCAAAAAAGAATCCCGGCAAGGTCA
Source organism: uncultured Achromobacter sp. (assembly GCA_966111495.1). Taxonomy (GTDB): domain Bacteria; phylum Pseudomonadota; class Gammaproteobacteria; order Burkholderiales; family Burkholderiaceae_B; genus Achromobacter. The sequence continues at coordinate 9,482 of CBHWAL010000046.1, forward strand.
GCGTGGGATCGCTGGGGGTCGGTTCCAGCGCGCACCTGGCGGGCGAAATGCTCAAGAGCGAGACCGGCACCACCATGCTGCACGTGCCGTACAAGAGCGGGCAGCAGGCTGTGGTGGATCTGGCCGGCGGGCAGCTTGATGTGATGATCGACAACGTGGCGGGGGTTCTGCCTTTTATTCGCTCCGGCCAGGTCAAGGTGCTGGGCGCCACCAGCTTGAAGCGCGTGCCCGTGCTGCCGGAGGTGCCGACGCTGGACGAGTCGGGGTTGAAGGGTTTCGAGGTGGTGTCGTGGGGCGGCATCGTGACGCCGGCGGGCGTGCCCAAGCCAGTGATCGACAAATTGAATGCCGCGGTCGCCAAGGCGCTGCTGGACCCGGCGGTGCAGAAGCAGAACGAGACCCTGTCCGTCGACGCCACGCCATCCACGCCGGCGCAATTCGCGGACCTGATCGCGGCCGAGATTCCACGCTGGGCTGCGATGGTGAAGCAATCCGGCGCGTCGGCAGATTGAACGGACCGTTGCCGGACCGGCGTCGACGGCCGGGTTTCAAGGAATAGGGAGACATCATGACGAACGCACTCTGGCGCTGGAACGCGCTCGACCTGGCCCGCGCCATCCGCGACGGTGAAGTATCCAGCCGCGAGGCCGTGCAAAGCTGCCTGGACCGCGGCCAGGCGGTCAACCCGGCCTTCAACCCGCTGACGGAAACCTATGCCGAGCAGGCGCTGCGCGCCGCGGATGCAGCCGACGCGGCGGTGCGCGGCAAGCAGGAATTGGGCGCGCTGCATGGCGTGCCGGTTACGATCAAGGCCAACGCGGATCTGGCGGGCACGGCCACGACCAACGGCGTGACGGCGTACCGCGACCTCATCGCGCAGGAGAACAATCCGGCGGTCGATAACTGGCTGCGCGCGGGCGCCATCGTCATCGGGCGCACGAACGTCCCGGCGTTCTCCTGGCGCTGGTTTAGCGACAATGATCTGCATGGCCGCACCGTCAATCCGTTCGATGTGGCGCGCACGCCGGGCGGCTCCAGCGGCGGGGCGGCGGTGGCGGCCGCGCTGGGCGTCGGGCCGCTTGCCCATGGCAGCGACCAGGGCGGCTCGATCCGCTATCCCGCGTATGCGTGCGGCGTTGCAGGGTTGCGGCCCTCGCAGGGCCGGGTGCCGGCGTATAACGCGACCCAGCGATCGGAGCGCCCGGTGGCTTCGCAGATGGCGGCCACGCAAGGCCCGCTGGCGCGTACTGTCGCCGATCTGCGGCTGGGCTTGGCCGCGATGTCGGGCGGTGACGCGCGCGATCCCTGGTGGGTGCCGGCGCCGCTGGAGTTTCCTGATTTGAACGCCAACCGTCGGGTCGCGCTGTTTACCGGCACGGCGCAGCACCAGGCCGACGCCGCCGTGGCCGACGCGCTGCAGCGCGCCGCCGGCTGGCTGCAGGACGCGGGCTACATCGTCGAGGTTGCCGAGCCGCCGCAGTTCGACGCCGCGGCCGCGCTGTGGCTGGACGTGCTGATGAACGAAGCCGCCGGTTCCATGCGGCGCGAGATCGAACGCGCTGGCGATCGCGCCATCCAGAACGCTTACCAGAGCATGCTGGCGCATACGCCACACCGGGACAAGGACGGCTTCATCCAGGCGATGGCAACGCGCACGACGATCCTGCGCGAATGGGGCCGCTTCTTTGAGCGCTATCCGGTCCTGTTGATGCCCGTGTCCTTCGCGCTGCCTTTTCCGGTGGACCGCGATCAGCAGGGCGCGGACGTGATGGCGGACATCCTGCGGGCGCAGAGCCCGCTGATTTCGACGGCGATCCTTGGACTGCCGGGGCTGTCGGTGCCCGTGGGCCTGGCTGGCGGCGTGCCGGTCGGGGTGCAGCTGGTGGCGGGGCGGTTCCGCGAAGACTTGTGCCTGGCGGCAGGCGAAGCCATCGAGGCGCGGGCCGGCTGGTCGGTGCTGGACCGGCTGGGGGTGTGAACGCGCGCGGCGGTTAACGGGCGGTGTCGGGCAGGTCTTCGTCGACCCTATTGATCCTCGCACATCGGTACAGCGCCTCCTTGTCCAGCACCGTCAGTCCGCCGTAGTGCGTTTGCAGTACACCTTCGCGCGCCAGCCGGGTCAGTGCGGTGTTGCAGCGCTGGCGCGAGACGCCGCATAGCCCGGCGATCTCTTCCTGCGAGATCCGCAGCCGCCCCTTTGTGCCGGAGTGCACCTCGGCGTCCAGTTGCGCGGCGACGGCGCGCGCCACCGTCGTGTCGACATCGAGCAGCACGTTGCCCGTGTAGCAGCCCATCAGCCAGTTCACGCGCTGCGCCAGGTGCGTCATCAGCGCCTTGGTGAATTCGATGTTGTGGTTCCAGAGGCGCTCGCAGGTGTCGCGCGGCAGGATCACGATGCGGCTGGGGCGCAGGGCGACGACTTCGTATTCGAAGCGCTCGCGGCGGATCATGGTGGCTTCGCCGAACCAGCTTCCCGTGCTGAATCCGGCCAGTGACAACGTGCGGCCATCGGTGCCGGGCGACGACCATTTCACCAGGCCTTCCACCACGCCATACCAGCCGGGCGAGCGGGACCCCGCGCGAAACAGGTATTCGCCTGTCGCCAGCGACACCGTGCGCAGTTCGGCGCGCACCACTTCGCGTTCGAGTTCGGGCAGACCCTTGTACCAGGGCACCACGTCGAGCATCTTGTCCACGGCGCTGCGCGCCGGCCGGCGATTCGCGTTGGACGCGTCGTCGCCCGCCAGGGCTTGCGGTTCGCGCATGTTCGTTCCCTGTCTGGAGGTGAATTGCGGCCCAGGTAAACCCTAGGCGTCTTTGTCAACGTGATGACTGTCCCCAAGGGCAGCCGGACCGCAGAATGATTGACGCCCACGGGCCAAAAACCATAAGAGGAGACCGGTATGTTGTCAATGCCACGCCTGCTGTCCGCCACCGCCATTGCCGCCGCCATTTCCGCCACGATGCTGCCCGCCACGGCCGCGCAGGCGCAAGTGTCCGACGACGTGATCCGCATCGGATTCATCACCGACATGTCCGGCGTCTACGCCGGGCCGGATGGTCCAGGCGGCGCGGAGGCCATCAAGATGGCGATCGAGGAAATGGGCGGCCAGATTAACGGCAAGAAGATCGAGCTGCTGACCGCGGACCACCAGAACAAGGCCGACGTGGCGTCGGCCAAGGCGCGCGAATGGTTTGACCAGCGCGGCCTGGACATGCTGATCGGCGGCACCAATTCCAGCACCGCGCTGGCCATGTCGAAGGTGGCCGCGGACAAGAAGAAGCCGATCATCGTGGTGGGCGCCGGCGCGCCCGCGCTGACCAACGAGCAGTGCACGCCCTACACGCTGAACTACGCTTACGACACCGTGGCGCAGGCGCGCGGAACGGGCGCGGCGGTGGTCAAGGCAGGCGGCAAGAGCTGGTACTTTTGGACCGCCGACTACGCCTTCGGGCACGCATTGCAGGCCGACACCACCAAGGTTGTCGAATCGGGCGGGGGCAAGGTCGTGGGCAGCGTGAAACATCCGCTGGCCGCCAGCGATTTCTCGTCGTTCCTGTTGCAGGCGCAAGGCAGCAAGGCCGAGATCCTGGCGCTGGCCAATGCCGGTGCGGACGCGACCAATTCGATCAAGGCCGCCAACGAGTTCGGCGTCACCAAGACGATGAAGCTGGCGGGCATGATCATGTTCATCAACGACATCCACGCGATGGGCCTGCCGGCCGCGCAGGGCATGTACCTGACCGACAGCTGGTACTGGAATGCGTCGGACGAGACGCGCGCGTGGAGCCGCAAGTTCTTCGACCGCCGCCAGTCCATGCCGTCGTCGCTGCAGGCGGCCGACTATTCGGCGGCATTGCAGTACCTGCGTGCGGTCAAGGCAACCGGGACGGACGACGCCGACAAGGTGCTGGCGTACTTGCGCGGGAACAAGCTGAACGACATGTACATCAAGGATGGCGTGGTGCGTCCCGATGGCCGCGTCGTGCATGACATGTATCTGCTGCAGGTCAAGAGCCCGGACCAGTCGAAGGAGCCGTGGGATTACTTCACGGTGGTGCAGGCCATCGACGGCAACGAGGCCTTCACCAAGCAGTCCGAAAGTCGCTGCGCGCTGTGGAAATCCTAGGAGAACAGCATGGCCAAACGCAAAGTCATCGTGACCATCGCCCCGACCGGGGGCATGGCGCTGAAAGCCCAGAATCCGCACCTGCCAACGCAGCCCGCGGAGATCGCGGAGGACGTCTACCGCTGCTACAACGCGGGCGCCAGCGTGGTGGCGCTGCATGCGCGGCGTGCGGATGATCTGGCGACGTGCGACGCTGCCGTCTACCGGAAGATGAACCAGCTGATTCGCGAGCGCTGCGACATCGTGCTGAACAACTCCACGGGCGGGGGCGTGCATGGCGACATGGTCGCCGAGACCTCGCCCGGCACGTGGGAGATTCTGTGGGAGGAGCGTCTGAAGGGCATGGATGCGGGCGCCGAGATGTGCACGCTGGACGCCACCACGCTGAACCTGGCGTTCGGCGATCGCGAATATCTGATGAACACGCCGCTCAGCAAGGGGCGCGAACTGGCCGCCGGCATGAAGGCGCGCGGCATCAAGCCCGAGTGGGAGGTGTTCAGCCCCACGCACA
>CBHWAL010000047.1:0-14092 GCA_966111495.1 uncultured Achromobacter sp.
CGAGCGCGCCGCCCGCGAGGTCGATCCGCGCATCACCAATACCGACGGCGCCTCCGTCGGCACGTACGAAGGCCAGTTCGTGATGGGCAACACGCGCGGCTTCCTGGGCGGTTACCCGTATTCGCGCCACAGCCTGTCCGTGGCGCCCATCGCGGGCCGCGGCAATGGCATGCAGCGCGACTACTGGTACACGTCCGAGCGCGATCCCGCCAAAATGGCGTCGCCCGAGGCCATCGGCCGCTATGCCGCCGAACGCACGCTGTCGCGCCTGTCGGCCCGCCGCGTGCGCACCGGCAAGTTCCCGGTCCTGTTCGAGGCGCCGCTGGCGCTTGGCCTGGTCGGCGCGCTGACCCAGGCAGTCAACGGCGGCGCCCTGTACCGCAAGGCCAGCTTCCTGGTGGATTCGCTGGGCAAGCCGCTCTTTCCCAAGCACATCAACCTGGTCGAAGACCCGCACATCCGTGGCGCCATGGGCAGCTCTCCGTTCGACGACGAAGGCGTGCGCACGAGGCGCCGCAACGTGGTGACGGACGGGGTGCTGGAAGGCTATTTCCTGTCGTCCTACACCGCCCGCAAGTTGGGCATGACCACCACCGGCAACGCCGGCGGCTCGCACAATCTGGTGTTCAGCTCCACGCAGACCCGCCGCGGCGACGACTTCGAAGCCATGCTCAAGAAGCTGGGCACGGGCTTTCTCGTGACCGAACTGATCGGGCAGGGCGTCAATTACGTGACCGGCGACTACTCGCGCGGCGCTTTCGGCTATTGGGTCGAAAACGGCCAGATCCAGCATGCGGTGCAGGAAGTCACCATCGCCGGCAACCTGGCCGATATGTTCCAGCAGATCGTCGCGGTCGGCGCCGACACCATTTCGCGCGGCACCAAGACCACGGGCTCGATCCTCATCGAGCAGATGGCGATCGCCGGGACCTGATCCCGCGGGCCGGCGGCGTTCAAGGCGCCGCCGGTTCCTTCTTCTTGTTGCCCGCATTGCAACCCCTTTCCGCTCGGGATTTCCTCTAGCCGTTCCGGCCATTGCCACCGTGTAATATCCGGCGGGTATTGCTCAAAGTCCCGGGTGTTGCCGTATAGGAGCAAAGTGATGCAACGACGTTCATTCCTGAAGCGCGCCAGTCTGGGCGCCGTCGCTGGCGCCGCCGTCAGCGCGCCCGCGTTCGCCCAGGACATGCCCTCGGTCAGCTGGCGCCTGTCTTCAGGTTTTCCCAGCGCCCTGGACTTGCGCGTCGGCGCCGCCGAAAGCTTCTGCAAGTTCGTTGCCGAATCCACGGGCGGCAAGTTCAACATCCGCCACTACCCGGACGGCGAGGTCGTTGCCGCCGCCGACCTGATGCAAGCCGTGTCCACCAAAAAGGTGGAATGCGGCCACGTCTCCTCGCGGCTCTACTACGCCAAGAATCCCGCCTTCAGCTTCGACGCGGCGGTGCCGTTCGGCCTGAACGCGCGCCAGATGAACGCCTGGATGAGCGAAGGCGAGGGTCTGCGCCTGACGCGCGAACTCTTCAAGCCCGAAAAGATCATCAACTTTCCGCTGGGCAATACCGGCGCCCAGATGGGTGGCTGGTACGTCAAGGAAATCAAGCGCACCGGTGACCTGAAAGACCTGAAGATGCGGGTCGACGGATTGGCGGGCGACGTGCTGTCCCGTCTGGGCGTCGTGCCGCAGCAGGCCGACCTGGCCAAGCTGGCCGAGGCCTTCGAAAAGGATGGGCTGCAGGCTGTCGTGGGTGCGGGCGCGTATGAAGACGCGAAGCTCGGGCTGAATAAAGTAGCTAAGTATTACTACGCACCTGGTTGGTGGGCGGGCGGCGAACAGCTGTCGCTCTACATCAACGACGAGGCCTGGAATCAGTTGCCCAAGCACTACCAGGCCGTGGTGCAGTCAGCCGCGCTTGCCGCGCACACCATTGCGACGGCGCGATACGATGCCCTCAATCCCCAGGCGCTGGCGCAACTGACGGCGAGTGGCGCGCAAGTGCGCGCTTTTCCCCGGTCGATCATGGACGCCGCCTTTGAGGCCTCGCAGCAGGTCTACAAGGACTTGAGCGCCAAAGACCCCCGATTCAAGGCATTGCATGACAGTTGCATGGGCTTTCGCGACAGCGAGATGCCGTGGTTTCGCTTGACCGAAGGCGCGTTCGGCCAGTATCTGGGCGTGGCGCTGTCGGCCAGGAGTTAGGAGGAAGCCGGTGCCGAATGGCATTCGGTGAGTTTCAGGGTTTGTGCTAGTAACCACACGTTTTTTACAAAAAAATGGGCGGTTTTAAGGCTTTTGTTGAACGGCATTCGAGTTTCGGCCTGATACAAAGGAGTAATATCCCGGGTCTTGACGCGCTTACATGCGGCCTTTAGGCAGCATCGACGTCAATCCGGCAGGATTACATCAGCCCGGATTACCAATATTCCGAGACAGACTTTAAGGTGGTAACAACCATGCAATCCAAGACCAAAAAGCTGCTGGCCGCGCTGATCGCCGCCGGTATCGTCCCGGCTGCCCACGCTGCCGACATCAAGCTGGGCGTGGCTGAAGCCCTGTCCGGCGGCGCCGCCCAATACGGCGTGTCGATCCGCAACGGTTTCCAGCTTGCTGCCGACGAGATCAACGCCGCAGGCGGGATCAACGGCAACAAGATCGTGCTGGTGATCGAAGACGAACAAGGCAAGAAAGAAGAAGCCATCAACGTCTTCAAGAAGCTGATCTTCAAGGACAACGTCCTGATGGTCTTCGGTCCCACCCTGTCGAACTCCGCCCAAGCCGCCGACCCCGTCGCCCAGGCCGCCAAGACGGTCGCCTTCGGCACCTCCAATACCGCTGACGGCATCACCTCCATCGGCAACTACGTGTTCCGCAACTCGGTCACTGAAGCCGACGTGCTGCCCGCCACCATCTCCACCGTCAAGGCCAAGACCGGCCTGAAGAACGTGGCGGTGCTCTACGGCAACGACGACGTCTTCACCAAGAGCGGCTACGACAACTTCAAGAAGGCCCTGGAAGACCAGAAGATCCCGGTCACCACGACCGAGACGTTCGCCAAGGGCGACGTGGACTTCAAGGCCCAGCTCACCAAGATCAAGGGCACCAACCCCGACGCCATCGTGCTGTCCGCACTGCTGGCCGAAGGCGCGCCCATCATGGTGCAAGCCCGCCAATTGGGCCTGAACGTGCCCGTCATCGGCGGCAACGGCATGAACTCGGTCAAGATTTTCGACCTGGCCCCCGGCGGCGCATCGAACAATCTCTGGATCGGCAGCCCGTGGTCGATCGAGAACAAGGCCCCCGAGAACGTCAAGTTCATCGACGCCTACAAGGCCAAGTTCACGAATTCCCCCGACCAGTTCGCGGCGCAGTCGTATGACGCCATGTACATCGTCGCCCAGGCCCTGAAGAACACCAAGATCACCGGCGAACTGGCCAAGGATCGCGCTGCCCTGCGCGATGCCCTGCCGGCCGTGACGTGGTCCGGCGCCACCGGCCCGTTCAAGTTCCGCCCAGCCAACGATCGCGCCGGCAAGCCGGCCGGTTACGACGCCGACCAGGCGCCGATCGTCAGCGTGACCAAGGACGGCAAGTACGTCATCGAGAAGTAAGCAGTACGCATCCCCGCGCGGGGGGATGCGCCTTGCGGATGGCCTCCCGGCCGTCTGCAAGGCGCTTTTTATCGCAGGGCCGCCCCAAGTAGAAAGCTTCCCCGGAAGCAGAAAAGACCTCGCTGTGGGCACGGCGAGGTGGCCCTCTCAGATCTGGAAAGTCCCATCATGTTCGAACAACAATTCGTCAATGCCTTGTCGCTGGGCTGTGTGTATGCACTGTTCGCGCTCGGCTTCACGCTGATCTTCGGCGTGCTCGGGGTGATCAACCTGGCGCATGGCGCCGTCTTCATGGTTGGCGCCTACGCGGCACTTGTCGTGGTCCAGCAGTTCAGCCTGCCCCTGTGGGCCGCGCTGATGGTCGCGTTCTTCGTCGCCGGCTTTACCGGGGTCATCATCGACTACCTGGTCCTCAAGCCGCTGCGCAAGCGCAACGCACCCCACCTGATTCCCATGATCGCCACCATCGGTGTCGGCATCATCCTGAACAACGGCGCCCAAAGCATCTTTGGCGCCAGCAACCTGCGCTTCCCGCACGGCACGGTGCCCGAGGAAGTCATCGAAGTCGCCGGCCTGCACCTGACCGTCATCGAACTGGGCATCATCTTCCTGTCGTTCGCGCTGATGGCCGTGCTGATGTACGTCATGCGCCGCACGCAATTTGGCCGCGCGCTGCGCGCCATCGCCGAATCGCCCAAGGCGGCGTGGCTGCTGGGCATCAACGTCGAAAAGCTGTTCATCACCACCTCGTTCGCCGCAGCTGCCCTGGGCGGCGTGGCCGGCGTGCTGATCGGCCTGTACTCGAACGCGCTGTTCCCCCTGATGGGCCAACCGATGCTGCACAAGGGCATCGCGGTCATCATTCTGGGCGGCATGGGAGACATCCGCGGCGCCATGCTGGGCGGTCTCTTCCTGGGCTTCGCCGAGGTGCTGTCCGTGGCTTACATCGGCTCCACCATGCGCGACGCGGTGGCTTTCGGCCTGCTGTTCCTGATCCTGCTGGTCCGCCCGCAAGGTCTGTTCGGCAAAGTGGTTCAACGCAAGGCTTAAGGTATGAGTGGATTCGAAAATTTCTGGGCCATCTACGGCAACCTGGTGCTGACGCTTGGCACCAATGCACTCCTGGCCCTCTCCATCTGGCTGACGCTGGCCTGCGGCATGCTGGCCATGGCCAACGCCGCCTTCATGGGCATCGGGGCTTACACCGCCGCGCTGCTCACCATGAATTACGACGCCCCGTTCGCGGTGGCGCTGGCCGGCGGCATGGCCGCGCCCGCGCTGGTGGCAGGCTTGATCGGCCTGCCAACGTTGCGGCTGTCCGGGGTCTACCTGGCAATGGCCACCCTGGGCTTCGGTGAAGTGGTCCGCGTGACCATCCTGAACACCGAGTCCATCACGGGCGGCGCGCTGGGCCTGAACGGCATTCCGCAGCTCACGCAGTGGTGGCACGTGCTGCTGGCCGTCATCATCGTGCTGTTCGTGCTGTGGCGCGTGCGTGCTTCCAAGATCGGGCGTTCCTTCGACGCCATCCGCGGCGACGAGACGGCGGCTGGCCTGATGGGCATCAACGTGCGTTCGAACAAAATGCTGGCCTTCGTTGCCGGCGCGATGATCGCGGGCCTGGCTGGCGCGCTGAATGCGCACCTGACGTTCTTCATCGGTCCCAACGAATACGGCTTCGACCGTGGCGTCGAAATCCTGACGATGGCGATCCTCGGCGGCATCGGCGGCCTGGCCGGTCCCGTGATCGGCAGCTTCATCATTACGGTGCTGCCCGAATTGCTGCGCGGATTCGCCGATCTGCGCCTGATCGCGAATGGAGTGATCCTGGTGGTGATTGTGTTGTTCCTGCCGCAAGGCATCTGGGATCCGGCGCGCTTCAAGCGCTGGATGCGTCAAGGCCGCCAGGGAGGGAAGCGTCATGCTTGAGCTGTCCTCCGTCTCCAAGAGCTTTGGCGGCCTGCATGTGCTGCATGACGTCAGCCTGTCCGTGCCCGAAGGCGCCATCTTCGGCCTCATCGGCCCGAACGGCGCCGGCAAGACCACGGTATTCAACCTGATCACCGGCCTCTTGCCGCCCAGCGGCGGCTCCATCACGTTCCAGGGCGAAAGCGTCCTGCGCAAGAAGCCGCACAGCATCACGCGCATGGGCATCGCCCGCACGTTCCAGAACATCCGTCTCTTCAAGGAGATGACGCTGCTGGAAAACGTCGTCGTGGGCGCCTATCGCCACATGAACTACGGTTTCCCCAGCCTGCTGCTGGGCCTGCCCGGCTACCGCGAGCACGAACAGCGCGCCCGCGAACGCGCGCATGAACTGCTGACGTGGATGCGTCTGGATCACAAGGCCAACGATCTGGCCGACAACCTGTCCTACGGCGAACAGCGCCGCCTGGAGCTGGCGCGCGCGCTGGCCACCGAGCCCAAGCTGCTGCTGCTGGACGAGCCCGTCGCCGGCATGAACACCGGCGAACGCGCCGAACTGATGCGCGAGATCCTCGCGATCCGCGACCGCGGCTACACCATCCTCATGATCGAGCACGACATGCGCTTCGTCATGGGCCTGTGCGAACGCATCGCGGTGCTGAACTTCGGCAAGATCATCGCCTGCGGCGGTCCCGAGGAAATCCGCAACAACGAGCAGGTCATCGAGGCCTATCTGGGCCGCGAAGACGACGAAGACACCGAACAAGCGGAGGCCGCCAAATGAGCGCCATGCTGGAAGTCCGCGGACTCGAGGTCAACTACGGCCACATCGAAGCCGTGCGCGGCATCGACCTGGACCTGAACGCCAACGAAATCACCGCCCTGGTGGGCGCCAACGGCGCCGGCAAGTCGACCACGCTGCTGGCGCTGTCGGGCCTCTTGCCCAAGGCGCGCGGCCGCATCCTCTTCGAGGGCGAAGACGTCACCAACCTCGCGCCGAACCAGCTGGTGTCGCGCGGCATCGTGCAGGTGCCGGAAGGCCGGGCCATCCTCACCACCATGACGGTGCTGGAAAACCTGGAACTCGGCGCCTACCGCCGGGGCCTGAAGAACGTCGCCACCGACCTGGAATACGTGTTCAACCTGTTCCCGCGCCTGAAGGAACGGATCAACGGCATGGCCGGCAACCTGTCCGGCGGCGAACAGCAGATGTTGGCCATCGGCCGCGCCTTGATGGCCAAGCCTCGCCTGTTGCTGCTGGACGAACCGTCGATGGGTCTGGCTCCCATCGTGGTCCAGGAAATCTTCCGTTCGCTGCGCGCCATCAACGCCGACGGCCTCACGCTGTTCCTCGTCGAACAGAACGTGCGCCAGGCCTTGAAGATCGCGCAGCACGGCTACGTGCTTGAAAACGGCGCGTTGGCGCTGAACGGCACCGGCCGCGAACTGCTGGGTCACCCCCGCGTGCTGGAAGCCTATCTGGGCGCCTGAGCGGGCAGGGGCTTAATCTGTCCCCCTGAAAAGATTTGCGGCTGCCGCCCTGTGGCGGTCAGCCGCAAGCCACCTGGATTCTTTCCACTTGCCCATTTTTTGAGCATCCGTGTTAGAATTTCAGGCTTTCCCTCATTTTGACCTTTGCACGGGCGGATTCATAACGCTTAGGCGGGGGGCGATTAAGGGCTGCAGTACGCAGCCTAGTCTGGGAAAGAACACTGGCGGGATGTTCCGGCCAGAGCAAATTTTTATTCTTAGGAACCATCATGAAGACCTTTGTGGCCAAGCCGCATGAAGTCCAACGTGACTGGTTTGTGATCGACGCCAAGGGCAAAGTCCTCGGTCGTGTGGCCAGCGAAGTCGCACGTCGTCTGCGTGGCAAGCACAAACCTGAATTCACGCCTCACGTTGATACCGGTGACTACATCGTCATCATCAACGCGTCCGATATCGTTGTTACTGGTGCCAAGGCGAAGGATAAGAAGTACTTCCGCCACACGACGTACCCGGGCGGTATCCGTGAAACGAACTTCGAGAAAATGCAAGAGCGTTTTCCCGGCCGTGCCATTCAGAAGGCCGTCAAGGGCATGCTGCCCAAGGGTCCTCTGGGCTACGCCATGATCAAGAAGCTTAAGGTCTATGCTGGTGCCGAGCACCCGCATACCGCCCAGCAGCCCAAGACGCTGGATCTCTAAGGAAACGCCATGATCGGTAACTGGAATTACGGAACCGGCCGTCGCAAAACTTCGGTGGCTCGCGTTTTCATCAAGAAGGGCACTGGCAAGATCGTCGTCAACGGCAAGCCCGTCGACGAGTTCTTCGCTCGTGAAACCGGCCGTATGGTCGTGCGCCAGCCGCTGGAACTGACCGGCCACCTGGAATCGTTTGACATCAAGGTCAACGTGCACGGCGGCGGCGAAACCGGCCAAGCCGGCGCAATCCGTCACGGCATCACGCGTGCCCTGATCGATTACGACGCCACGCTGAAGCCCTCGCTGTCGCAAGCTGGCTTCGTCACGCGCGATGCCCGTGAAGTCGAACGTAAGAAGGTCGGCTTCCGCAAGGCGCGTCGTCGCAAGCAGTTCAGCAAGCGTTAATGCCCTGCAAAAAGCCCGCTTCGGCGGGCTTTTTGTTTTTGGGCCGGCGATGCCGTGTCATCGCTGGCCCTGCGTGGAACTCCGCGCCGCACGCCCGGTCGGAAAAAAGGTTTGCAGTGCCAAATCGGGCACACCGGTGCAATCCCCCGTTTCCCGAGCGATACAATCGTCACTCGTTCTCCGAAGAGCATCCATCATGGCCCAAGCATCGAACACCCGCATCAAGGTTGGTATCGTCGGCGGCACCGGATATACCGGCGTCGAACTGCTGCGCTTGCTGTCGCAGCATCCCAACGTGGAACTGACTGCCATCACGTCCCGCAAGGAAGACGGCCTGCCCGTCGCTGACATGTATCCCAACCTGCGCGGCCGTGTGAAGCTTGCCTTCTCGGCCCCGGAAAAGGCCTCGCTGACCGACTGCGACGTCGTCTTCTTTGCCACGCCGCACGGCGTGGCCATGGCGCAAGCGCAAGAGCTCATCGCTGCCGGCACCCGCGTCATCGACCTGGCCGCCGACTTTCGCCTGCAGGACATCCCCACCTTCGAGCGCTGGTACAAGATTCCCCATACCTGCCCGGACATCCTGGCCGAATCGCAATATGGCCTGGTGGAACTGAATCGCGAGGCCATCTCCAAGGCGCGCGTCATCGGCAACCCCGGCTGCTACCCGACCACGGTGCTGCTGGGCCTGGCGCCGCTGCTCGAAGGCGGCAAGCCGCTGGTCGATACGCAAACGCTCATCGCCGACTGCAAGTCGGGCGTGTCCGGCGCTGGCCGCAAGGCGGAAGTGGGCTCGTTGTTTTCCGAAGCCTCCGACAACTTCAAGGCCTACGGCGTGGCCGGCCATCGCCACCACCCCGAAATCTCCGCCCAGCTCGAAAAGCTGGCTGGCGTCAAGGTGGGCCTGACGTTCGTGCCGCATCTGGTGCCGATGATCCGCGGCATGTTCTCCACCATCTATGCCCGCATCAAGCCCGAAGCGCGCGACACCGACTTCCAGGCCGTGTTCGAACAGCGCTACGCCGATGAACCCTTCGTGGACGTCATGCCTGCCGGCAGCCACCCCGAAACGCGTTCGGTGCGCGGTTCCAACAACCTGCGCATCGCGCTCAGCCGTCCGGGCAACGGCGACCTGCTGATCGTCATGGTGGTGCAGGACAATCTGGTCAAGGGCGCCGCCGGTCAGGCGGTGCAGAACATGAACCTGATGTTCGGCATCCCCGAAACGGTCGGCCTCGACCAGGTCGCCATCCTGCCGTAAGGCCAGGGCGGCCCGCCCCAGCGGGCCGCCAACCTTGCTCTTTATGCCCGCAGATCCCTCAGCCCGTTCCCAGCCGCGCGCCAACCATGGCGCAATCGTGCGCCTATGCGCGATGCTGCTGTTGGGGGTGCTGGTGGGTGGGGCCGCCGGGTTCTTTCACGCGCGCAACCTCTACCGCCCGCAGGACGCCGTGGTCATCAGCGTCCAGCAGGCCGAGGCACAGGACGAGGCCATGCGTCAGCAGGCCACGCAGCTACGCTACATCCGCGGCCAGCTCGATACCGCCGACGGCGAACTGGTCATCGAGCGTTCCGCCCGCCAGGAACTCGAAACCCAGCTTCACGCCGCGCAGGCCGAGGTCGGCCGGGTGCGAGACCAACTGGCGTTCTATGAACAACTGCTGCCGCCCGGCCCGGAAGGGTCCGTGGACATCCGCGGCGTGCAGATCGACCGCGAAGGCGGCGGTCTGCGCTACAAGGTGCTGCTGATGCGCAGCGGCCGCAATGGCGGCACGCCTTTCGCGGGCGCCTTGCGCTTTCAGGCCACCGGTGTGCTCAAGGGCGAAACCGTCACCGTCGACCTCGCGCCCATGCAGGTCAAGGCCGAAACCGGTCCCGTCACGGTCACGGGCGAAAACCTGGCTGCTGCCTCGCTCGCCCTGCAGTTCGATCAGTACCAGCGCAGCCAGGGCATCCTGGCCGTGCCCGAGGGATTTGTCCCCGAAAGTGTGACCGTCAGCGTCCTCGAGGGTGAAACCGTCCGCGCCTCGCGCAGTGTCAAACTGGAACTTTGAGTCTGGTCAAACCCTGCGCTATAGTGACACCATACGAGCGGCGACGCCGCTCACTGAAATATGGCCGAATCGGCCAGGAGTGAACCATGAATGCAGTGACCGAAACCGTCGACCTTCAGGCCCCCCCGCCTATTCCCCTGGTGTTCACCGACTCGGCTGCCGCCAAAGTGAAAGACCTGTTGGCCGAAGAAGGCAACCCCGAGCTGAAGCTGCGTGTTTTCGTGCAGGGCGGCGGCTGTTCCGGCTTCCAGTACGGTTTCACGTTTGACGAAGTCGTCAACGAAGACGACACCGTGCTGGACAAGGACGGCGTGCAACTGCTCGTCGACCCGATGAGCTTCCAATATCTGGTCGGCGCCGAGATCGACTACAAGGAAGACCTGGAAGGCGCGCAGTTCGTCATCCGCAATCCCAACGCCAGCACCACCTGCGGCTGCGGATCCTCGTTCTCGGTGTAATCGCCCAGGCAGGAAAGACAAAAGCCCTTCGGTTTGCCGAAGGGCTTTTTGCATTGGGGCGCTGATTCCGTGCCGATTCCGTGCGGCCACCCGCATCAAGCGGGATACAAGGCTCCCAGAATCCTCGGTCCCCGTGCGCCAGTCACACTGGGCAGCCCGGCCGGCTTGCCCGTCATGAACGCATGCGCCAGCCAGGCAAAAGCCAAGGCTTCCACCTGCTGCGCCGGCACCCCGAGGTCATCGGTTGGGCGAACGGGGCGCTGCAAACAGTACGCCAGTTCCTGCATCAGGCCGGCGTTGTAAGCGCCGCCGCCGCATACAAAGACTTCCTGCGTACCCGCGGCGGCCCGGTCGATGGCGTCGGCGATGGTTCTGGCGGTCAGGCGCTGCAACGTGGCCTGAACGTCCTGTGGGGCGGGCGAGGGACCGTCGAACTCCGCCAGCCGGTCGTCCAGCCACTGCATGTTGAAAAGATCGCGGCCCGTGGATTTGGGCGGCGGCAGGCTGAACCACGGCTCGCTGCCGATCAGTTGTTCGAGCAGGGGCGCCAGCACCTGTCCCGAGGCGGCCCAGCGGCCGCCGGCGTCATAAGGCCGGCCCAGATGGCGCTGGCTCCAGCCGTCCAGCAGCACGTTGGCCGGACCGGTGTCAAAGCCGCGTGCCGGCTGGCCGGGCACGAGCAAGGTCACATTGCCGATTCCGCCCAGGTTCAGCACGGCGCGGCCGTGGCTGGCGCCGAAGATGGCGGCGTGAAAGGGCGGCACCAGCGGCGCGCCCTGGCCGCCAGCGGCCACGTCGCGCGTGCGGAAATCCGCCACCACCGCAATGCCGGTCAGTTCCGCCAGCAAGGCAGGCGCATTGAGCTGCAGCGTGTAGCCAAGGTCAGGACGGTGCCGCACGGTCTGGCCGTGCGCGCCGATGGCGCTGACGTCGCCCGCAGCCACGCCGGCATCCGCAAGCAGCTTCGACACAGCCTGGGCATACACGCGCGCCAGCGCATTGGCCGCCAGCGCGGCGCGGGCAAGCTCGTCGCCGCCCGAGGCATTCAGCGCCAGCAGCTCGCGCCGCAGGTTTTCTGGCATGGGCAGGCTGGCATTGGCCAGCACCTGCGGCGGCTGACCGTCTTCGAGGCGGGTCAGCACACCGTCGACGCCGTCGACGCTGGTGCCCGACATCAGCCCGATGTAGAGCGTGGGGCGGTCATGCTGCAAGGGCAGGGTGGCATTCACGGGCGCCTCCAAATAAAAACGGCGGCTGGGGCTTGTCGCCCCGCCGCCGCACCCGCTGCGCGCGGGCCTGTTTGTTGCGGGCCTGCCTTAGCGGCTGGCCACGTTGGTCAGCGCGTCGGGCAGCGTCTGCTGGAACTGCGTCAGCAACTGGATCTGCTGCTTGTAGGGGTCGACTGCCTGGTTGAACGCGCGGACTTCTGCGGGTTCGAGGGCGCGGGCCACAGGCAGGTCCACCGACAGCGGGTCGATGGGCTGGTTGTCGACGCGGAACTCGTAGTGCAGGTGCGGACCGGTGGCCCAGCCGGTGGAACCGACATAACCCAGCAGTTGGCCTTGCGAGACCTTCGAGCCCTTGGTGACGCCTTCGGCGATGCGGCTCTGGTGCGCGTACAGCGTCGAATACTTGCCGTGGTGCTTGACGATGACGACGTTGCCGTAGCCGTTCTGCCAGCCCGAGAATTCGACCGTGCCGTCCGCGGTGGAGTGGATCGGCGTGCCCGACGGTGCGGCGTAATCAACGCCCTTATGGCCCGTCCAGGTCTTGTGGATGGGGTGCATGCGCATGCCGAAGGTCGAGCTGATGCGGCTGAACTTCAGGGCGGTGCGCAGGAACGCGCCGCGCAGGCTGGTGCCGTCGAAGTCGTAATAGGAGCCGGACTTTTCGTCGGGGCTGAACCAGACGGCGTTGTAGGTCTTGCCGCCGTTGATGAATTCCAGGGCCAGCACGCGGCCAGCGCCAGCGTAGCGCCCGTCGTGCGAACGCACTTCGTAGACCACGCGGAATTGATCGCCCTGGCGCAGGTCGCGCAGGAAGTCGATCTTGGCGCTGAGGATGTCGGCCATCTGCATGGTGACCGAGTCCGGAATACCGGCGGAGTCCGTGGCGCCGAAGAGCGAGGACTTGATGGTGCCGACCGCAACGCGGGTCTGGCGCTCGGTGCTTTCGGTGACTTCCTCGGCCTTGTAGCTGTCGCCGGCCGGGGCCACGTGCAGCATGCGCGTCACGACCTGCCCGTCGGTTTCATTGCCGGGCGTGTGGATGTAGCGCAGCCAGATCAGGTTGCCCTGTTCGTCCGTGGCGGCTTGCACCGAGCGGCCGGGATACAGCTTGTAGATGCTGCGGGCGCTGGCGTCGTGCGTCAGGAAGGACTGCAGATTGGGCGCGTCGAGTTCCAGGCGCTGCAGCACGGCCGACAACGTGTCGCCCGGACGGATCCGGGTTTCGCTGATGTAGGGGGCGGCGCTGGGCGTGCTGACTTCGACTTGCTCGGCGGTCAGCGGCAAAATGCTCTGGATGACGCGCGAGGGGGGGAGTTCGGTGCGGTCGGGTTGCTGCACCATGCCGAGAGCGGCGGCGCCTGCGAACAGACCAATTGCGGTGACGAGAAGCGTGCGGCGGAGAAGTCCCGAGCGATGGGGCTTGGGCTCAACGGGCGCAAATACGGCAGCGACTTTGCGCTTGAGGCCACTCGCCAGTTCGTGGAGGCCACGAGTCATCGTGAAAATACCCTCTCAGGTGGCTTGAACTCGCAGGGTGCGGTACACGAACGGCCCTCGCGCGCCACGTTTCCGGGGCAAGGGCTGGCGCGGGGCGCATCTTGTGAACAAGGGATGGTAGAGCGAACGCACCTGCGTACATATGGCAGTTGCGTATGATTAGGCCGGTATCCTAGCCGATTCGGCTAGAATTTACGATAGTTTTCGTCACTTTTTACACCTTTTTGTCGGCTGAAGCCGCCTTGGGCCCCCTGTCATGTCACCCACTGAAGCCCCTATTACTCCCGAAGTCGAAGCGGATCTGCGTATAGCCAAGCGTGGCTGCGATGAACTGCTGGTCGAGTCCGAATTCGCCCGCAAGCTGGCCAAGAGCCGCGCCACCGGCGTGCCGCTGCGCATCAAGCTGGGCCTGGATCCGACCGCGCCGGATATTCACCTGGGTCACACGGTGGTGCTGAACAAGATGCGCCAGCTTCAGGATCTGGGGCACAACGTCATCTTCCTGATTGGCGACTTCACGTCCACCATCGGCGATCCCAGCGGCCGCAACAGCACGCGCCCGCCGCTTACGCGTGAGCAGATCGAGGCCAACGCCAAGACCTATTACGCCCAGGCCAGCCTGGTGCTGGATCCGGCCCGCACCGAGATCCGATACAACTCCGAGTGGTGCGATCCCCTGGGCGCGCGCGGCATGATCCAGCTGGCGTCGCGCTACACGGTGGCGCGCATGA
>CBHWAL010000048.1:0-14065 GCA_966111495.1 uncultured Achromobacter sp.
AATCCGATCAGCGGACTGATCGGCATCTTTTCCGCCAGCTTCGTCGCCGCCAAAGAGCTCTTCAATATCTTTCTGGTCATCACGTTCATGACCGCGCTGCTCAACTCCCTGAAGACGCTGCAGGCGGACGTGCGCATGGTCCAGCCGTTTCGCCGCGTCATGCGGGGCGGGCATTCGTCGTTCGTGATCATCGCCCTCTGTACCTATGTGATCTCGCTGTTCTTCTGGCCGACGCCCGCCGTGCCGCTGGTGTCCGCCATCCTGCTGCCGGCGGCCATCGCGGCCGGGCTGCCGCCGTTGGCCGGCGCCATGGCCATAGCGATCGCGGGGCAGGGGATGGCCCTGTCATCCGACTACGTGATCGGCGTGGCGCCGAGCATCAGCGCCAAGGCGGCGGGGGCGGCGGTCAGCGCCGCCGTGGTGGCCGACCGCGCGCTCGTGCTGTCGCTGATCACCGGCGCGATCGCGCTGGTGACGGCGTACCTGCTGGTGCGCCGTCACATCGTGCCGGCCGATCCGGCGCTGCTGTCGGCCTGGCAGGCCCGTGCGCAGGACGGCAGTCTGGCGCGCATGGAACAGGCCGGCTCGTTCGACAAGGCCGAACTCGCCCGCGGCACCATGGGCGCCGATCCCGCTTTGCCCGCCGGCCCCGCGCTGAGCGACGAAGAGCGCCGCCGCGTCCGCTGGTCGAAGGTGTTTGCCGTGGTGACGCCGCTGGCGTTCCTGGCGGTGATCGCCGTGATGGTGCTGCCCCGGCTGTTTCCGTCGCTGCCCGCCCTGCGCGGCGGCGATGCGGCGGCGCTGGTTGGCGGCGTTGCCTTCGTGGTGATGATGCTGGTGACGTTGGCCGCGGAAGGTCCGCGCAAGATGCTGGACGTTTGCCCGGAGCACGTCACCGACGGCTTCGTGTTCGCCTTCAAGGCAATGGGGTCCGTGCTGCCCATCGCGGGCTTTTTCTTCGTTGGCGCCAATGAGACGGCTGCCCAGATTCTGGGCGTGCCGGCGGCGCAGGCGCCCGGCCTGCTGTTCGAGGTGATCTCGGCCGCGCAGCACCTCATCCCGGAGAACCATTTCCTCGTGGCGTTCGGCGTGCTGCTTGTCGGCATGATCACCGGCATCGACGGCTCGGGCTTTGCCGGCCTGCCGCTCACCGGCACGCTGTCCGGCGCGTTGGGTCCGGTCGTCGGGGTGGACCCCGCGACGCTGGCGGCGGTCGGCCAGATGGGCGCCGTGTGGACGGGCGGCGGCACGCTGATCGCCTGGTCGTCGCTGATTGCGGTGGCGGGGTTTGCGCGGGTGAACGTGCTGTCGCTGGTGCGTGCGCTGCTGCTGCCCGTGCTGCTGGCGCTTTTCGTCTCCACGATCTGCGCCGTGCTGATCTGGAGCTGAGCGGCGCGCTTTGACCAAAAAAGGCTCCCGCGCGGGAGCCTTTTTGCTGGCGGCGCGGTGGGGTTTCCACCGATCGTCGCGCAATGATTAAAGTATACAATGTTCTGAAATTAGCCCAAACGCCTCGCGCCCGGCCACGCCGGCCCAGACTCAATCAAGGAAGCGCTCCCGTGGACGATCTCTCGCAGCAAACCTTTTTGAACTACATCGGCGGCAACTGGACGCCCAGCGCCACGGGCAAGACCGCCCCGAACCGCAATCCGGCCGACACCGACGATGTCGTCGGGCATTTCCAGGTGTCCGGCGCTGAAGACGCCCGACAGGCCGTGCAGGCAGCCGAAGCGGCTTTTGCCACGTGGCGCGACACGCCGATCTCCAAGCGCGCGGCCATCCTGTTCCGGGCGGCCCAGCACCTGGAAGACCACGCCGACGCCATTGCCCGCGAATTGACCCGCGAAGAAGGCAAGGGCGTGAATCTGGCCAAGGACGAAGTGCTGCGTTCGGCGCAGACGATCCGCTTCTATGCCGTCGAAGGCCAGTCCTTCACGGGCGAGACCTACCCCAACGACGACCCGGACATGATCGTCTACAGCCAGCGCGAGCCGCTGGGCGTGGTCACGGTCATTTCCCCGTGGAATTTCCCCTTTTCTTTTCCGGCGCGCAATTTCGCGCCGGCGCTCATTACGGGCAACACGGTAGTTTTCAAGCCGTCTTCAGACGCGCCGATGTCGGGCTATCGCCTGACCGAGGCCTTCGTGCAGGCCGGCCTGCCCGCCGGGGTGCTGAACTTCCTGACGGGTCCTGCCGGCGCGGTGGGCGAAGCCATCACGGGGGCAAGCCAGGTGCGCGCCATCTCGTTCACCGGTTCCACCGCCGCCGGCGAGCAGATCCACCGGACGGCCGGCCTGACCACCCGCACGCAGATGGAGCTGGGCGGCAAGAACCCCCTGATCGTGTTGGCCGATGCCGACCTGGACCGCGCGGTGAACCTGGCAGTCAAGGGCGGCTTTTCGCTGAGCGGCCAGGCGTGCACCGGCACCAGCCGCGTGCTGGTCGACTGCAAGATCAGCCAGGCCTATACGGAAAAGCTGCTCGCCAAGATCAAGACGCTGACCATCGGAAACGGGCTTGAGGGCAATTTCGACCTGGGTCCGCTGGCCACCGCCCGCCAGCTCGACAACGTGCTCGGCTACATCGAACTGGGCAAGCAGGAGGCCAAGCACCTGTGCGGCGGCGATCGGCTGACGGGCCCGGGCTTTGACCGCGGCTATTACGTCACGCCCGCGCTCTTTGCCGGCGTGACCCAGCAGATGCGCATTGCCCGCGAAGAGATCTTCGGCCCCGTGATCGCGTTGATCGACGTCGACGGGTATGAAGACGCCATCGCACAGGCCAACGACACGGAATATGGCCTTTCGGCCGCCATCGCCACCACCGACGCGCGCTACGCGCACCGCTTCGCCCGCGATATCCAGGCCGGCACCGTGAAGATCAACCGCACCACCACCGGCAACCTGATCAACGCGCCGTTCGGCGGCCTGAAGCACTCCAGCACCTCGACGTTCCGCGAATCGGGCCGCGTGGGCCTGGAGTTCTACACCCAGATCAAGACCGTCTACCGCGCCGGCTGACGGCCCATCCATTCACAGAGGCTTTGCTCATGAAACAGATCTATCGGCTGGAACTTGAAGAGGCGCGCGTCATGGTGCGCGCCGCCATCGCCAAATCGCAGGAAATCGGCGTGCTGGAGTCGATCTGCATCGTGGACGACGGCGGCTATCCGATTGCGCTGGAGCGCATGGACGGCGCCCGGATCACGGGTCCGCAGATCGCGTGGAACAAGGCGTTCACCGCCGCCGGGCACAAGCGCTCGACCCACCTGTTCAACACGCCGCCCAACGGCCCCGCGCTGCCCGGCAACGAAGCCTTCGGCATCCAGTGGAGCTTTGACGGCAAGTTCGCGGTGTTCGTCGGCGGCTTTCCGATCGTCGTGAACGGCGAGGTGATTGGCGGCGTGGGGCTGAGCGGCGGCAATGGCGAGCAGGACACCAAAGCGGGTCTTGCGGCGCTGGCCGCACTGGGCGAACTGCTGGAGCCGCGCGGCATGAAGGTGCTGGTGGAAGCGGACATCAAGAAATAGGCGAGGGCGCCATGGCATACCGCGTGCACATCCTGGAAACCGAAACCGCCTTCGACGTCGAAGCGGGCGAAACCGTGCTGCAGGCCGCGGAGCGGTCGGCAGTGAAGCTGCCGCACGAATGCACGTTCGGCGGCTGCGGCACGTGCCGCATCAAGCTGGAATCGGGCACTGTCCGGTACGACGACTTCCCGATGGCGCTGACGCCGGAAGAGGCCGAACAGGGCTACGCGCTGGCGTGCCAGGCGCATCCCACGGGCGACCTGTGCATCAGCGTGGCCAGTAGCCGCCAGGTCTTTCCGGAGGCGCGCCGGATCCCCGCCACGATCCACCGCATCGACGGCTACTGCGACGACGTCATCCACCTGACGCTGGCGCTGCCCGGCGACGGCCTGGACTACGTGCCCGGCCAGTATATGAACGTGGTGCTGCCCGACGGCGAGACGCGCAGCTTCTCCATGGCCTCGGCGCCCGGCGGCAACCTGATCGACTTCCATGTGCGGCGCATTCCCGGCGGCCGCTACACGGATCAGTGGCTGGGCCAGGCCAGCGCAGGCGCGCCGGTGGAGATCGAGGCGCCGCTTGGCGTCTTCAGCTATCACGAGGAAGATTGGCGCCCGCTCATCATGATGGCAACCGGCACCGGCATCGCGCCGATCAAGGCGATTCTTGAATCGCTGCTGGACAACGAGGACTGCCCGCCCGTGACGCTGTATTGGGGCATGCGCACCGAGGCAGACCTGTATCTTCGCGACGAAATCGAAAGCTGGGCGGGCCGCCTGTACGAATTCAACTTCGTGCCCGTGCTGTCGCGCGCGGGACCCGATTGGCAGGGACGCCGCGGCTACGTGCAGCAGGCCGTCCTGGAAGACCATGACGACCTGTCGGAACATGCCTTCTACCTGTGCGGCGCGCCGGAAATGATCCGCCAGGCCACAAGCCTGCTGGCCGAACGCGGCGCCAGCCTGGATCACCTGTACGCCGATAGCTTCACGTTCCAGCACGCGCTGGCTGCGGCATGACGAACCAGGAAGACTCGGCCTACCGATACACCAGCACCGGCAGCCGCGTGCGCGCCAGCACGCGCTGCGTTTCGCTGCCCAGCAAGAAGCCCGTCATGCCGTGCCGCCCGTGCGACCCCATCACGATCAGGTCGCACCCGGTTTTCTGCGCCGTATCGACAATGGCCTCGTGCGGATGGTCATTCACCATGACGATGGCTTCGCAGGGTACCAGCGCGTGCCGCGCCTCGGTTTCAAGCCCGTCCAGATAGGCCTGCGCGTTCTTGCGCGCCTGGTCGGTGTGATGTCCTTCGGTGGCGCCCAGCATCTCAGCCTGGTAAACCAGCAGGTGGTCTTCCGGAATGGCGCGCAGCAGGGTGATGGTGGCGCCCATTTCCTTGGCGAAAACGAGCGCGCGCTTGAATGCCGACTCGGACAGCAGGGATCCGTCCACGGCGATGAGCAAGTGCCTGTACATGTTGCCTCTCCTTTAGGTAAAGGAATGTCCAGCAACGGCGAATCCAGTATAGGCCTGCGGGCAGGCGCAAGCCAATCCGGCATATGGCGGATCGTCCGGTGTCTGACACCCTCCGAGACGCCGCTGCAAGCTGACGGGCATCTCCCCAGGGTGTCAGACACCTCGACCTCTCGCCCCGCGGCGCTTCCAAACCGCCGGCGTTAGGCATATATTGTCTTCGCGATATCCGGCGGTTCCCTCCTGGGTTGTGGCGTCTTGCTCTGTGTGCGGAGAACGGAAATGCGGCGACTGCGAACGTGGTTGATCGGCCTGATGTGCCTGGGGCTGTCACTCTCTTTTCCCGCCATGGCGCAGACCAAGCTGAGCAACGCTCAGCTTGATCAGCTGATGGCGCCCGTGGCGCTCTACCCGGACGCGCTGCTGTCGCAGATCCTGATGGGGGCCACCTATCCGGATGACATTGCGGCGGCGGCCAAGTGGTCGGCCGCGCATACCGACCAATCCGGCGACGACGCCGTGCGCGCGGTCGAGGCCGAAACCTGGGACCCCAGCGTCAAGTCGCTGGTGGCCTTTCCGTCAGTCATGGACATGATGGGCCGCGAGCCCGACTGGGTGAAGTCCGTGGGCGACGCGTTCCTTGCGCAATCCGAGGCCGTCATGGACTCTGTCCAGCGGTTGCGCACGCAAGCGCAAAAGGCGGGCAACCTGAAAAGCACGCCGCAGCAGACGGTCAAGACCACCACCGCCAACGAAAAGACCGTGGTGGTGATCGAACCGGCCGATCCCCAGGTGGTCTACGTGCCCAGTTACAACCCCACGGTGGTCTATGGCGCGTGGTCGTATCCGTCGTATCCGCCTTATTACTATCCCCCGCCGCCCGGGTCGGTGTTTGCGACCTCGCTGGTGGCCGGCATCGGCTTCGGCGTTGGCGTAGCGGCGATCAATTCGATGTGGGGCGACGCCAACTGGGGGCGTGGCGACATCGACATCGACGTGGATCGCTACAACAACATCAATGTCAACAACCGCATCGACCGCAACAATGTCAACAACAACCGGTCCACGTGGCAACACAACGCCGCCAACCGGGGCAACGCGCCGTACGCGGACGCCGCCAACCGCCAGCGTTTCGACAGCCAGCGGCAGGCCGGCCTGCAGAACCGGGCGCAGGCGGGCGGCCAGCGCCCCGGCGCGGCGGGCGCGGCGCCGGCAGCCGGTTCCCGCGAAGCCGCCAGGCAGCGGGCAGCCCAGTCTTTTGAAGGCCGTACCGGGCAGCCGATCGCGGGCCATTCCGGCGCGGACGGCGGACGCGGTCAGGGGGCTGGCCGGGGCGACGGCGCGGCGGGCCGGGGGCAGGGGCAAGGTCCGCAAGCGGGACAGGGCGGGCGTGATCGCGGTGCCGGTGCCGCGACGCAGGATCGTGCCCAGAACCGGTCAACAGGCGTGTCGACGCAGGATCGTGCTCAGAACCGGTCAACCGGGGTGTCGACGCATGATCGCGCGCGCGACGGCGCGTCCAGCGTCGGGACCGGAGGCTCCACCCACGACCGGCAGGCGGCGGCCCAGCGCCAGCGCGCCGACGAGACGGCCGCGCGTGACCGGGCGCGCGCGGCGAACAGCCACAATGCGCTGAGCGGCGCGGGCGACGGCGACCGCATGCGGCAGCAGAACCAGCGCGGCGAAATGAGCCGTGGCGGCGGCGGTCATCGCAGCACCGGCGCCAGCGCGCCGCATCGCGGCGGTGGGGCAGGCGTCCATCGCGGCGGTGGCGGTGGCGGGCGGGGCGGCGGCGGCCGGAGATAAGCATCTTGGACAAGGGACTTCCTATGACGATCGCTCGTTTGCGTGCGCTGTGCATTGCGTCGGTCCTTGCGCTCGGCGTGGCGCCGCCCGCCCTGTCGCAGGCCGTGTACCCCAGCGCCCAGGCTGCAGCCCAGGCATTCACCGACGCCTTGGCGCTCAATGACGTCGATGCCTTGGGGAAAGTGCTCGGCCCGAACCACCGGCAACTCGTGCCGGGCGGCGTGGACCAGGAAAGCATCTATCGCTACCTGGCGGCGTGGGTGCGCAAGCACGACATCGTCGCCGACGGCGGCCGTTCGTGGGTGGCGGTCGGCGATTCCGGATGGACGCTGCCGGTGCCGCTGGTGCGCGCCGGTCAGGGATGGCGATTCGACCCGGTGGCGGGCAAGGCGGAGATTCAGCGCCGCGCCATCGACCGCAATGAGCTGACCGCCATCGAAACCCTGCAGGAACTTCAGGCCGCCCAGACCCGGTATGCGCAAGGGGTCGGCCAGGGCCGGTACGCCACGCGGCTGGTCAGCCGCGCCGGCGAGCGCGACGGTCTCTACTGGCCCGACGTGCCGGGCGCGCCGCAGCAAGCCTTTGGTCCGGACGCGCTGGCCATGGGGCCCGACGTGCCCGTGGACGACGCGTATTTCGGCTATCGCTACAAGGTGCTGCCGGGCGGTGCGGACAACGCGTACCGCATCGTCGCGTGGCCCGCGCGTTACGGGCATACGGGCATCGGCACGTTTGTCGTGGGTCCGTCGGGCGGCGTGTTGGAGAGCGATCTGGGACCGTCATCGGCGGCGCGCGCAACTGCCTTGAAGGAGGCCGACATTCGCAACGGCAACTGGGTCGACGCGAACGGACAGCCGACGCCCGCCAAGTAGTTTTTCGGGGCCATATGGTGGGAATGTGGCGCGCAGTTTGCGTTCAAAACGCGCCCAGTTCAGCCGCTTTTCATGCGCCTGTTGCGACCTCGCAACAGGTCCGCGCGTTTGCCGCCCAGGCCTGCGCGGCGCCGCATTTCCGGCACCACCTGTGACCCATTTGTCAGGCGGCTGTGCCTAAAATGGCGAGCACCGGGTGCCTGCCCGATTTCCCCTTGCCGGATCTCCAAATTGAACCCCATGTCTTTTGTCCGCTACGCCCTTTTCGGCGTGGGGATGGCGCTTAGCGCCGCGGCGGCTTCCGCCCCGATTTTTGTCCTGAATTCCCTGGACGCCAACGTCAGCATCATCGATCCGGCCACCTACAAGGAACTGCGGCGCGTGCCCACCGGCAAAGAGCCGCATCACCTGTATCTGACGCCCGACGAAAAGTCGCTGATGATCGCCAACGCCACCGGCGATTCCATCACGCTGATGGATCCCAAGACGGGCGAAGTGCAGCGCACGCTGACCGGCATCGTCGATCCCTACCAACTGCAGTTCTCGCCGGACATGAAGTGGTTCGTCACGGCGGCCAACCGGCTGGACCACATCGACATCTATGCCTGGAAACCGCTGGAAAAGGGTTTCGACCTGACGCTGGTCAAGCGCATCCAGGCGGGCAAGACGCCCAGCCACATCATGATCGACAAGCACAGCACGACGGCCTACGTCTCGTTGCAGGACAGCGATCAGCTCATCGCCATCGACCTGGCCACGCAGACGCCCAAGTGGACGGTGTCCACGGGCAAGACGCCCGCCGACGTGTTCCTGACGCCCGACCAGAAGACGCTGCTGGTGGCGCTGACCGGCGACTCGTACGTGGAAGCCTATGACGTCAGCAATGGCCCGGCCAAGCTGGTCAAGCGCATCCAGACGGCGGCGGGCGCGCACGCCTTCCGCGCGCAGGGCGACCACCGCCACCTGTTCGTCAGCAACCGCACCGCCAACTCCATCAGCCGCATCGACCTGCAGACGCTCGCCGTCGTCGACACCTTCCCGGTGCCCGGCGGCCCGGACTGCATGGACGTGCTGGCCGATGGCAAGACGCTGCTGGTCACCTCGCGCTGGGCGCGCAAGCTGACCGTGGTGGATCTGGAGCAGAAGAAGGTCGTCAATCAGGTGCCGGTCGGCAAGTCGCCGCACGGCGTGTGGACGCTGAACCATGCGCCGACCCGCTAGGGGCAAAGCCCGGTCCGCGGCCCTGTGCCTGGCGCTGGCCACCTCCGCGGCCGGCGCGGCCCCGCAGGCCACCTGCGACAAGCCCGTCTACCTGACGTTCGACACCGGCCACATGGGCGTCGCCCCGCTGGTGGCCGATGTGCTGGCCCGCCACCAGGTCAAGGTCACGTTCTTCCTGGCCAACGAGCGCACCTTGACCGACGGCACCAGCCTGGACGACGTGTGGGCGCCATGGTGGAAGGCGCGCGCGGCCGAAGGCCACGCGTTCGCTTCGCACACCTACGACCACGTCTACTGGCAGGGCGACCTGCCGGGCGGCAAGTTCCGCGTCAAGCCCAGCGCGGGGCCCGACGCCGGCAAGCGCGCCGAGTGGACCGCCGAGCAATACTGCGCCGAGATCCGCCGCCCCGTCGCCCGGTTCCACCAGATGACGGGCAAGGACATGCTGCCGCTGTACCGCGCGCCCGGCGGCAAGACGTCGCCCGCGCTGCTGAAGGCGGCCAAGGCCTGCGGCTTCGAGCAC
The DNA here is from genome assembly GCA_966111495.1 of uncultured Achromobacter sp. Lineage (GTDB taxonomy): Bacteria > Pseudomonadota > Gammaproteobacteria > Burkholderiales > Burkholderiaceae_B > Achromobacter. The sequence goes on from CBHWAL010000048.1 coordinate 9,425, forward strand.
GTGGGCTGGTCGCCGGCCGGCTTCTTGGGCGACGAGCTGCCCAGCGACAAATACTCCAACGCGAAGCTGCTGGACCAGGCGCTGCGCACCATCAAGCCCGGCGACATCCTGCTCGCCCATCTGGGCATCTGGTCGCGCCAGGACCCGTGGGCGCCCGGCGTGCTGGAACCGCTGATTGTAGGTTTGCAGCGCAAGGGCTATTGTTTTGCAACTTTGAACACCCATCCGGCCTACCGCGACTGGATCGCCACGCATCACTGATCATGGATACGCTTAGCCAACTCTTCGGGGACAGCCAGCAATGGCTCTTCGAGACGGCGATTCAGCCCGCGCTGTTCCACCTGGGCCTCAGCAACTTCATCGAGGACGCCTACGACGCCACCATGTGGCTGCTGGTGGGGCTGATTCAGATCGCGGTGCTGGTGCTGGTCCTGGGACCCATGCAGCGCCTGCGTCCCGTGGAACCCATGACCGACCGCCGCCAGATCGGCATCGACGTGCTGTACACGCTGATCCACCGCCTGGGCGCCTTCCGGCTCCTGCTGTTCTTCACCATCGACCCGTTCTGGGACAGCATCTTCGGCCAGCTTCATGTGTGGGGCTTTGCGCCGTTCCAGCTGGACCAGTATTGGCCGGGTGTGACGGACAAGGCGTGGGTCAGCCTCATCATCTACCTGCTGCTGTTCGATGCGGTGGACTACTTCTACCATCGCGCGCAGCACCGTTTCGGCTGGCTGTGGGCGCTGCATGCCGTGCATCACAGCCAGCGCCAGATGACCATCTGGAGCGACGACCGCAACCACCTGCTGGACGACATGCTGCGCGACGTGCTGGTCGTGTTCGTGTCGCAGCTGGTGGGCGTGCCGCCCGCGCAGTTCGTCATGGTGGTGGCCATCACCCAGCTGGCGCAGAGCTTCTCGCATGCGAATCTGCGCCTGCATTTCGGCGCGCTGGGCGAACGCTTGCTCGTCAGCCCGCGCTTTCATCGCCATCATCATTCCATTGCCTACGACGCGTCGTCGCCGGGGCCGGTGGGCGGCTACAACTTCGCCGCGCTGTTCCCGATCTGGGACGTGCTGTTCCGCACCGCGCGCTTTGGCGTGGGGTACGGTCCTACCGGCATCCATGACCAGCAGGCCGAACTGGGCGGACGCGACTACGGGCGCAGCTTCTGGTCGCAACAATGGCTGGGCATCAAGCGCATGATCGGCCGAGACCGCGAACCGGCCGCCGCGCCGCCGGCCCCGCCGGCGGGAATCGAGCGGGCATGAAAAACCCCCGCAGCTGGATATCCAGCGGGCGGGGGTGAATAGGGCGGGGGTGAGTAGAGCGCTTGCGCCCCAACGCGTCGATCAGGCGCCCGGCGTGTCGTGCGTGGTCTCGCGCTTGATCTCGCCGTGGCGGCGTTCCATTTCCTGACGCAGTTCGCGGCGCAGGCCGGCGGCCTTGAAGCGCTGCTTTTCCTCGTGCGTGCGGGGTTCCAGCGGCGGCACCGCGGTCGGGGCGCCCTTGTCGTCCACCGCCACCATCGTGAAATAGCAGCTGTTGGTGTGACGCACCAGCTTCTTGCGGATGTCCTCGGTCACGACCTTGATGCCGATTTCCATCGACGTGCGGCCCGTGTAGTTCACGGCCGCCAGGAACGTCACCAGCTCGCCGACGTGGATCGGTTCGCGGAACACCACCTGGTCGACGGACAGCGTCACCACGTATTGGCCGGCGTACCGGCTGGCACAGGCGTACGCCACCTGGTCCAGATATTTAAGGATGGTTCCGCCGTGTACGTTTCCTGAGAAATTCGCCATGTCAGGCGTCATCAGGATGGTCATCGACAATTGGTGGCTAAAGGCGTCGTCCATGGCGGGCGGCTCATTCGTGAATAAAACGCTAATGGTAGCGGCTGGCGGCTGACATCGCGCCGTATTTTGCGGGGCGGTCAGGGTTTCTTGGCGGGCGGCGCGGCGGGGGCGGCGGACGTCGTCGGGCCTTCCGGCTGTGCTGCGGTTTCCGGCTCAACTGCCGAATTGCTGGCCGCTGGAACCTCAGCCTCCGGCACATCCCGCCGCACCGCACGCGGCGTCCACACGCCATCCCGCACCGCCGGTCCCGGTGTGTAAATCCGCAGCAGCATCCCCACCGGTCCGGCCGCCGGAATCGGCAGCCAGTTCGACTGATCGTCGGGCGGCGGCGCCGCATTGCTGAAGACCAGATCCAGCGAGCCGTCCGCGTTGTAGCGCAGCGGGTCGCGGCTGCCGAGCGCCACGCGGTTGACCGGATTGGGCACGGGCATGCCCTGGCCGTCATACGCCGTCAGCGACCAGAACGCGCCCGCCTCGGGCAACTGGCCGCTGTCCAGATGCAACGCATACCGGTGCGCGCCGTCCAGCAGCGCGCCGTCGCTGTCGGTGGCCAGCACCAGCACCGTCAAATCTTCGGGCAACCCGCTGCCCGGCTGCGCCTGCGCGGCGAGCGCGCGCCTCAGCCAGTCGTTGCCGTACACGCCGATGCTGGCCGTTTCCTGCAGCCAGCCGTCCGTGGCTCGCAACGAATGGCCGGCGGCCGCCGCCATGCGGTCGCGCGCGGCGCGCACGCCGCGGCGCATGCCCTGCTTGGCGGAATGATCGAGCTTGTCGAAGTCGAACGGCCGGCCGGGCGTCAGCCCCACGCGGCGCAGCAGGGCCAGCACGGGCTGGTCCGTCGCATGCGGCGGATGCTTGCGCAGCAGCTCCGCGGCATAGGTGAAGAACGCGTCGGAGGGCATCGAGTCCACCTGTTCGCTCACGGAGGTTTTCAGGTCGAGTGACGGGTCGGGCTTGGTGCGCGGCGCCTGCGCGGACAGGTTCCATTGCGCCAACGGCGTCAGGACGAAGCCGTCCTGCAACGCGTTCACCGCCGCCTGGTCGGCGGGCCCGTGCGTCTCGATCATCCCCTTTGCCCAGACGTGGAGGGTGGGGGCGTCGATGCGCGCCATGCCCGAGGGCAGCGTGCCGCTCCAGCCCGGCGGCACGATCACGGTGTTGCCCTTGGCGGTGCCGGTGGTGCGCTTGCCCAGCGTCGCGAAGACGTCGGTCCACATGTCCAGCAGCGTCAGCGTGTAGAGCCGGCCCGCCGTGTCGGGCACGGACAGCACGACCGGCCCGTCCGTCAGATCCAGCCACGCGCTGCTGCGCAGCATGTCGACGTTCGCCCACGTCGTGGCGTCGCCCGCGCGGGGCAGGGTGCGCCCGTGCTGAAACGTGTTGGCAGGCGCCCCATCGGCGCCGCGCGCCGGATGCGTGAACTGCCGGCGGGTCAGGTCCATCGCGACCAGCGGATAGAAATACAGATAGCCTTCTATCGCCGCCTGCTGGGCCGCCTCGGTGGCGGCGGCGGCGGGCGATAGCGCGGCGGGCGCCGCCTGGACGGACGCCTGGGGCATCAGGACGCAGGGCGAGAAGGCCAGCGACAGGGCAAGGACTCGGGCCACGGGGGCAAGGCGGCGCATCGGCGCTCCAAAGGCATGCACAAACAAGGGAACTCAACTAAGAGGGGGCAGATCGCCACCGGTGCGCACATGCTGCCGGACCAACGATGCCGCCGGCCATCGTAGCAGCGCTGCACTGCCGCAAAATCTGCGAAAAAAGCGCATTTTGCCGTCAAATTCAGACGAGGGCGGGGTTCGCATGCGTCCTTGGGCATGACGAGCACCTTGCCCAAGGCCTATACTTCCTCACATTCCCTTGGAAGCCGTAGGGCTTTTTGTCCCTGATATCCGCTTCCTTCATTCACCAGGAGAGGAGTGCTTCATGGTCAACATGAATCGCCGCCAGTTCTTCAAGGTGACCGGTGCGACGCTGGCGGGCTCCAGCCTGGCCTTGTTGGGGGCTGCCCCCGGCACGGCCATGGCCGAGGTGCGCCAGTTCAAGCTTGCGCGGATGACCGAAACGCGCAACACCTGTCCCTACTGTTCGGTCGCCTGCGGTTTGCTGATGTACGGCTTGGGCGATGGCTCGAAGAACGCCCGCGCCAGCATCATGCACATCGAAGGCGACCCCGACCACCCCGTCAACCGCGGCACTCTCTGTCCGAAGGGCGCGGCCCTGATCGACTTCATCCACAGCCCCAACCGCCTCAAGTACCCGGAATACCGGGCGCCCGGTTCGGACAAGTGGGTGCGGATGTCATGGGAAGACGCCCTGACCCGCATCACCAAGCTCATGAAGGACGACCGCGACGCGAACTTCGTCGAGAAGACCGCGGACGGCAAGACGGTCAACCGGTGGCTGACCACCGGCATGCTGGCCGCCTCGGCAAGCAGCAACGAGGTCGGTTACATCACGCACAAGACAGTGCGCAGCATGGGGATGCTGGCGTTCGACAATCAAGCCCGTGTCTGACATGGCCCGACGGTGGCAGGTCTTGCCCCGACGTTTGGCCGTGGAGCGATGACGAACCATTGGGTCGACATCAAGAACGCGGACATAGTTTTGATCATGGGCGGCAATGCCGCCGAGGCCCACCCGTGCGGGTTCAAATGGGTCACTGAAGCCAAGGCCCATAACAAGGCCAAGTTGATCGTCGTGGATCCGCGCTTTACGCGTTCGGCGTCCGTGGCGGACTTCTACGCGCCCATACGCACCGGCACCGACATCATCTTCCTGG
>CBHWAL010000049.1:0-14006 GCA_966111495.1 uncultured Achromobacter sp.
CGGCACCTTCAGGCCGGCGGCGGCGTTGGGCGCGCCGCACACGATCTGCAGGCGTTCGCCTGAGCCGTCGTCGACCTGGCAGACACGCAGCTTGTCGGCGTCGGGGTGCGGGGCGATCTCGAGGATGTGCGCAACGACCACGCCGGTGAATGCCGGTGCAGCGGGCTCGGTTTCTTCGACTTCCAGGCCGGCCATCGTGAGCCGGTGCGCGAGTTCATCGGTTGCGATCGGAGGATTGACCAGCGTACGCAGCCAGGATTCGGGAAATTGCATGATCAGCCGTCTGTTATTCGTTGAACTGGCGCAGGAAGCGCAAATCGCCTTCGTAGAACTGGCGCAGATCGTTGACGCCGTAGCGCAACATGGTCAGGCGCTCGAGCCCGGAGCCGAAGGCAAAGCCGATGTAGCGCTCGGGATCCAGCCCGAAGTTGCGCACCACCTGCGGATGCACCTGACCGGATCCGGAGATCTCCAGCCAGCGGCCACGGTTGGGACCCGAGGTGAACATCATGTCGATCTCGGCGGACGGTTCCGTGAACGGGAAGAACGACGGACGGAAGCGCACGACCAGATCGTCGCTTTCAAAGAAGCAACGCAGGAAATCGGTGTACACGCCCTTCAAGTCGGCAAACGAGATGTCCTCGGCGATCCAGAGCCCTTCCACCTGGTGGAACATGGGCGAGTGCGTGGCGTCGCTGTCGACGCGATAGGTGCGCCCCGGCGCGATGACCTTGATGGGCGGCTTGTTCATGCGGGCGTAACGCACCTGCATGGGGCTGGTGTGCGTGCGCAGCAGCAGCGGCAGGCCGTCCGCGTCGTTCATGTCGACGTAGAACGTGTCCTGCATGGAACGCGCCGGATGGTCCAGCGGGTTGTTCAAGGCGGTGAAATTGGTCCAGTCGTTTTCCACTTCGGGGCCGTCGGCCACATCGAAGCCAATGGAACGGAAGATCTCTTCCACGCGTTCCCAGGTCCGGATCACCGGATGGATGCCGCCCGGCGCGCGACCGCGGCCCGGCAGGGTGACGTCAATGGTTTCGGATGCCAGACGGGCATCCAGCTCCGCCTGCGCCAGTTCGGCGCGGCGCGAGGTCAGAAGCTCTTCGATCTTCTGCTTGGCCTGGTTGATCCGTGCGCCCGCTTCTCGCTTCTGCTCGGGATCGAGCTTGCCCAGGCCTTTTAGCAGCACCGTCAAGGCGCCTTCCTTGCCCAGGAAACGAGCTTTTGCGTTCTCAAGTGCGGCGGCGTCCGAGGCCGCGGCGAACCGTTCTTGCGCCTGGGCTACCAGGTCGTCAACCAATCGAGTCATGAAATCCAGCCTTCAAAACGCAAACGGGGCTATTACAGCCCCGTTTGCAGCGATGCGCGATGAGTTAAAGCGCGCGATCAGGCAGCCAAGGCAGCCTTGGCTTGCTGCACGATGGCGGCAAAGCCGGCCTTGTCGCGCACGGCCAGATCGGCCAGGACCTTACGGTCGAGTTCGATCGAAGCCTTCTTCAGGCCAGCGATGAACACGCTGTAGCTGACGCCGTGCTCGCGGACGGCCGCGTTGATACGCGTGATCCACAGAGCGCGGAACGTGCGCTTCTTGTTACGGCGGTCGCGGTAGGCATATTGGCCAGCGCGCATGACTGCTTGCTTGGCAATACGGAACACATTACCGCGGCGGCCACGGTAACCCTTGGCGGCGGCAATGACTTTCTTGTGACGTGCGCGGGCAGTTACGCCGCGTTTGACGCGAGGCATAGTAGATCTCCCTTAGATCAAGCGAAAGGCATCATGGCCTTGACGGAGGCCACGTTGGAGTCATGAACCGCCGCAGAGCCGCGCAATTGACGCTTGGCCTTGGTGGTCTTCTTGGTCAGGATGTGACGCTTGAACGCCTGACCACGCTTGATGGAGCCGCTGCCGCGCACCTTAAAGCGCTTCGAAGCGCTTTTCTTGGTTTTCATCTTGGGCATGATGATTCCCTAAACTAAAACACGCATTGTTGATTTACATGACGCCAGGTGCTTGACGCCAAAGACGCCAAAACTTGTAGACCTGTTGCCACTTCTGGGGGTCGCGACCAACGATCTTTAAAGCACATCGTTGTTCCGCGAGTCTTTCCCAAACGCGGGACAAAAAGCTACCCACATCCGGAAAAGCCTTTGATTATATGGTGATTTCCTGAACTTTGTCGAGTCGGCGAGCGCATCGGCAACAACGAGGACGGCAGGACCGGATCATACCCCCGTACGCCGGTACTGCACGGCCTGTGCGATATGGCTGGCAGCCAGTACCGTCTGGCCGTCCAGATCCGCGATCGTGCGGGCCACCCGAAGCGCCCGGTGCATGGCTCGAGCGGAACCGGTCAGGCGCCGCATGGCCTGATGCAGCAGCGCCTGCGCGTCGGCATCCATGACGCAGAATTCGTCCAGTTCCGCCCCGACCAGCGCTGCGTTGATCTTGCCCTGCCGGGCAAGCTGGCGCTCGCGGCCGCGGATTACGCGCTCCCGGACGGCCTGAGACGCTTCGCCCGGCGGCGTGGTCATCCAAGCGGGATCGGAAGGCGGCAGTGCGACGTGCAGGTCGATCCGGTCCAGCAACGGCCCCGAGATCTTGCCCGCGTAGCGCGCCACCTGATCCGGCGTGCAGGCGCACGCGCGCCCCGGATGCCCCCGCCAGCCGCAAGGACAGGGATTCATGGCGGCGACCAGTTGGAAACGGGCCGGAAACTGCGCGGCGTGCAGCGCCCGGGAAATGACCACCCTGCCCGCTTCCAGCGGCTCTCGCAGCGCCTCGAGCGAGCGGCGGCTGAATTCAGGAAGCTCGTCCAGAAACAGGACACCGTGATGGGCCAGACTGATTTCACCGGGACGCGGCCGTCCGCCCCCGCCCACCAGCGCCGCCACCGACGCCGAATGATGCGGCGCGCGGAAAGGCGGCTGGCCAGTGAGCGTGTCGGGCATGCCGGCCATGGCCGCGACGGCCGCAGCTTCAAGCGCCTGGCCACGCTCGAGTGGCGGCAGCAGACCCGGCAGGCGCGCGGCCAGCATGCTCTTGCCCGCGCCGGGCGGCCCCAGCATCAGTAGACTGTGGCCGCCTGCCGCCGCGACTTCCAGCGCACGCCGTGCGCCGGGCTGACCGCGCACGTCCGACAGGCAAGGAATGGGCGCGGCGGGCGGCCAGGGCGCGGGAACTGCATTGGGCAGCAAGGACGCACCCGCCGCATGGGCCGCAACGTCCGCCAGGCAACGCGCCGACAGGACGCGTAACCCAGGCACCCAGGCTGCCTGCTCGGCGCTGCCGGCGGGCAGGATCAGCGTGGCGTCGGGCGAGTCGCGGGCGACGCTCAAGGCGATCACGAGCGGCGCGGCAACCGGCACGAGCGCGCCGGTCAGGGACAGTTCGCCGGCGAGCACTAGGCGGGAGAGCGCGGGATCGGACGCGCGGCGGTGATCTTCGGGGTGGCCGCCAGGAAGTTCGCTGGGCGGTTCGCTGGGCGGTTCGCCGCGCTTTGGGCCCGATTGCGTGCCCTCCTGCGCCGGCGCCGCCAATTGACCGGAGGCGAGCAGCACACCCAGCGCGATCGGCAGATCGAAGCGGCCGGACTCCTTGGGGATGTCTGCGGGCGACAGATTGACGGTGATCCGCCCCGCCGGAAACTCAAAGCCGCTGTTGATGATGGCCGCCCTGACCCGCTCGCGGCTTTCCCGGACTTCGGTATCAACCAACCCGACCACGTTGAATCCCGGCAAGCCGGGTCCCAGATGCGTTTCGACGCGGACCGCATGGGCGTGCATGCCGCTAAGGGCCCTGCTGGCGAGTACGGCAAGCGTCACGGGGGTCTCCGGGATGAGTTCGAGCCGCCAGTATCCGCAAAAAACAAACGGCCGCGGGAAGCGGCCGTGACAAAACGATCTCGCGCCCGGCCCGCGCGGAGCGGGCACGCGGCGTTTGTTTACTTACTTATCGAGTCCCGTCGCGGGGCCCTTGTCCCGGCCCGACAGACGCTGTTCCATCTGCTGCACCTGGGCGGCCAGTTGATCGACGCGGGCGCGCGTGCGGGCAAGCAAGTCGGCCTGCACGTCGAACTCTTCGCGAGTGACCAGATCCAGTTTGGAAAACGCCTGCGTCATCATGGCGCGGACGTTGCGCTCGACATCTGCCGCGGGGCTGCGCGCGATCAGGTCGGAGATGTTCTTTTGAATGTCTTCCATCCACTGGGTGCGATTGTTCATATAGGCCTCTCGATGTTCTTGATAGCTCAAGTGTAGTGCGTCGGATGGGTTGTTTCAGGCGGGACCGATTGTGCTGCCGCAAAAAAAAGGGCGGGCCGCATGCGGTGACCGCCCTTCAAAGCACAGGAGAAAACCGGGCTGCCTGACGGCAACCCCCTACCAACACCACTAGCCTTGCCGCGTGGTCGCTCCGACCGCGCAGTGCATCGTCCAAATGCCCGATACACGTCCTGAATCCGATTCAACTCGAGCCCACACCGGTCAACAAGCCGACCCGTGTAAACCCTCGTATCACGGTCGCACCCCTATTTAGTCAGGTTTGAACACGTTCCAGCGGCGGCCGGAAAGACGTCATGGAACTCAGAACCGCAGCCTGCAAGGCTGAGCGGCCGATGCCCCGTTCTGCAACGGCGCCAACTTGCACGCCGAGGCACGCATCCGCGTTAGCGACCTCCGCATTAAATGGCTACAAATCCTTCTTGCGGAACACAAATGGTTGCAAGTGCCTGCTACGTGTCGTTGCGCACCATTTTGAGGCCGCGCTGCGGTGCATCACGCACCACAACGGTGCTGATCCGCACAACTTTCGCGCCTTTCCCGGGCATCGCCGGCCCTGGCCGACATGGCATGGATATTGCTTTAACCACGGAGCGTGCAACCAAGAGAGGAAATGCCATGAAACTCATCATCGCCATCATCAAGCCCTTCAAGCTCGACGAAGTGCGGGTGGCTCTATCCGGAATCGGGGTCCAGGGCCTGACCGTCACTGAAGTCAAAGGCTTTGGCCGCCAGAAAGGCCACACCGAACTCTATCGCGGCGCCGAATACGCCGTGGACTTCCTGCCCAAGCTGCGAGTCGAGGCCGCCGTGCCCGACCACCTTGTCGACCAGGTCATCGAAGCGATCGAACAAGCCGCCCGCACCGGCAAGATCGGTGACGGCAAGATCTTTGCCGCGCCCCTTGAACAAGTCATCCGTATCAGAACTGGCGAAGCCGGCGAAGCTGCGCTGTAAATAAATAAAGACTCAATGGAGCCTGAAAATGGATAAAGCAGATATCTCCTGGTTGCTCGTCTCTACCCTGCTTGTATTGATGATGGCCGTACCCGGCCTGGCCATGTTCTACGCCGGCCTGGTGCGCAGCAAAAACGTGTTGTCCGTCTTGCTGCAAGTGTTGTGCACGTTCGTGCTGGGCCTGGTTCTCTGGTTCATCTATGGATATTCCCTGGCGTTCACCGAGGGCAACGCCTTCTTCGGCGGCCTCTCGCGCGCCTTCTTCTCTGGCATGTTCAACCCGGCGGACGGCACGTACGCCATGTCGAACACCCTGACCGAGCTGCTGTTCGCCTCGTTCCAGGCCACGTTCGCCGGCATTACCTGCGCCCTGGTGGTCGGCAGCTTCGCCGAGCGCGCCCGGTTCTCGGCGGTACTGGTGTTCACGGTGATCTGGTTCACGTTCGCCTACATCCCCATCGCGCACATGGTGTGGTTCGCCTCTGAAACGGCTCCTGGCCTCTTGAATGCCCAAGGCGCGCTGGACTTTGCCGGCGGCACCGTGGTGCACATCAACGCCGGCGTGGCTGGCCTGGTGGGCGCCTACGTGGTTGGCAAGCGCGTGGGCTACGGCCGCGAAGCCATGCAGCCGCACAACCTGCCGATGACCTTCGTGGGCGCCGCGCTGTTGTGGGTGGGCTGGTTTGGCTTTAACGCCGGTTCGGCCCTGGCCGCGAACGAGAACGCCACCCTGGCCTTCTTCAACACCATGATCGCAACGGCGGGCGCTGTCCTGGCCTGGCTGTTCACGGAATGGGCCATCAAGGGCAAGCCCTCGATGCTGGGCGCCGCTTCGGGCGCCATCGCTGGCCTGGTCGGCATCACCCCTGCCGCCGGCCTGGTCGGTCCGGTGGGCGCCCTGATCATCGGCGTGGTTGCCGGCGTGGTCTGCGTCTGGGGCGTGAATGGCCTGAAGCGCATGCTGCGCGCCGACGATGCGCTGGACGTGTTCGGCATCCACGGCGTGTTCACTGCGCAGGTCTTCGGCGGCCCCGGCCTGGCCGAGCCCTCCATGATCGCTCACCAATTGTGGGTCCAGCTGGAAGGCGTGCTGCTGACGATCGTCTGGTCCGGCGTCGTGGCATGGATTGCCTACAAGATCGCCAACGCCCTGTGCGGCCTGCGTGTGCCGGAAGACCAGGAGCGCGAAGGCCTGGACGTCACCAGCCACGGCGAATCGGCTTATCACAGCTAAGCTGCTGCAACCCTCCCGCCGCGCCCCCGCGGCGGTGCGGTTGGAAAATGAAAGAGCCCTTCATCATGAAGGGCTCTTTTTTGTCTGCTTGCTGGGGACGGTGTCAGACACCGGGTTCAGTCCATGCCGCGAAGGACGAATCAGGCCGGGCCGAGGGCGTCCAGGTCGACGGGCAAGGCGCGGTTCAGCGCCGACGCCACCTTGATGCGAAGCGCGTTGGAATGTGCCCGGCGCACCTCGCGCTTGACGTCCAGAAGCTGCTGCGGATGCATGGAGAATTCGGTCAGACCCAGCCCAAGCAGCAGGCGTGTCATGCGCGAATCGCCTGCCATTTCGCCGCAGACGGCCACCGGCTTGCCCGCGCGCTCGCCGGCATTGATGGTGTTGGCGACCAGGCGCAGCACCGCAGGGTGCAGCGGATCGTACAGCGACGCCACGTCGTGGTCGCCACGGTCGATGGCCAGCGTGTACTGGATCAGATCGTTGGTGCCGATGGACAGGAAGTCCAGCGCCTGGGCGAAGGGTTCAATCGCGATGGCGATGGCAGGGACTTCGACCATCGCGCCCACTTCCATGTGCGGCGCATAGGCCTGGCCACGGGCGTCGAGTTCGCGGCGGGCGGCCTCGATGGCGGCCTTGGTCGCCACGACCTCGTGCATGTGCGCGATCATCGGGATCAAGAGGCGCACCGGTCCGTGCGCGGACGCCCTGAGGATGGCCCGCAACTGAGTCGCGAACATCTCGGGGCGCGCCAGGCAATAGCGGATGGCGCGCTGCCCCAGGGCGGGATTGGTGGCCACGGTGGCCTCGCCATCCAGCGTCTTGTCCGAGCCGATGTCCAGCGTGCGGATCGTGACCGGGCGGCCTGCCATCACCTTGACGACCGAGGCATAGGCCTCGTACTGCTCTTCTTCGCCGGGCAGGTCTGGCCGGCCCATGAAGAGGAATTCGCTGCGGAACAGCCCGATGCCATGGGCGCCGGACGCCAGCGCCAGCGCGGCCTCGTCCGGCAGCTCGATATTGGCGTGCAGCACGATGTCGATGCCGTCCAGGGTGACTGACGGCTCGTCGCGCAGAAGGCCGAGCTCCGCGCGCTCGTCGGCGTACGCGGCCTGTCGGCGGCGGTATTCCTGGAGGATGCGGTCGGACGGGTTGACCACCACGGCGCCGACCGAGCCGTCGATGATCAGCATGTCGCCGTCGCGGACCAGTTCGCGCACGTTGCCCATTGCCACCACCGCAGGCACGCCCATGCTGCGCGCCACGATCGCGGTGTGCGAGGTGGGCCCGCCCAGGTCGGTGACAAAGGCGGCAAAACGTCCGCCGCGCAACCGCAGCATGTCGGCGGGAGAGATATCGTGCGCGACCACGACCAGGGCGTCGTCGCCGCCCATATGGGACATGTCGGGCAGGATCGCGGACGTGCCGGCCAGGACGTGCAGCACGCGCTCGATCACCTGGCGCACGTCCGCCCCGCGCTCGCGCAGGTATTCGTCTTCCATGGCGTCGAACTGCTGCCCCAGGATCTGGCCCTGCGTCGTGAGCGCCCATTCGGCGTTGTAATGGCGCTCGGCGATCAGGGCGAGCGTCTGCTCGGCCAGGAGCGGATCGCCCAGAAGCAGGCTGTGCACGTTCAGCATTGCGCCCAGCTCGCGGGGCGCGTCGGCCGGCAGCGTGTCGGCCAGTTGCAGGAGTTCCTGCTGTGCCGAAGCCAGGGCTTGGGTCAACCGGTCGGTCTCGGCGGGCACGTCTTCCGGCGAGATCCGGTAATGCGCCACTTCGAGGGCCGCGGCCCCCATGACGACGGCGCGGCCGATGGCGTAGCCCTTGGCGACGCCCTTGCCGTACAGACATACAACGGGGCTGGCAGAGCCAGCCCCGGTGGGCGCGCCGGTCGCGGGCGCGGGCGAGCCGGCCCGAGCCGGGCCGGCTGCTTCAGAAGAAAGTCTATTCCTGCTCACCGAATTTGCTGTCGAACAGAGTTTCGATTTCGGAAAGCGCTTGCTCGGCATCGCTGCCGGAGGCTTCCAGCTTGACGGTGACGCCCAGCCCGGCTGCCAGCATCATGACGCCCATGATGCTCTTGGCGTTCACGCGCTGCGCACCGCGCGAAATGAAGATCTCGCTGGAGAACTTGCTGGCAAGCTGCGTCAGCTTGGCGGCGGCCCGCGCGTGCAATCCCAGTTTGTTGCTGATGACAATGTCAGTATTAGGCATAGGAAAGATGGTGACCGCGGGCTATGCCGCAGTGTTGATCGCAGCCAATCGTCGAACCGATCGTCGGCTTGAAATAATAGCCGACATAATAGGGCAATTTTCTGCCCGTCAGTCTACCCGCAAGACGCCCTGCACCCCGCCGGCAAGCGCCTTTTCGCGGGTTTCCGCCAACGGCAGGTTGCGGTAGGTCAACGCGCGCAGCAGCATCGGGGTGTTGAGTCCCGCGAGCACACAGCACTGGATACCCTGGGCCTGCGCATCGGCGACCGCGCGCTTGGAAATATTGGCGGGCGTGGCGCCGATCAGGTCGGTCAGCACCAGAACGCCCGCGCCGTGGTCCTGCTCGAGGATGTCTTTCAGGACATCCGGCGCCAGGTCGTCCGGCAAGTCTTCGGGCAGGATGTCGTGGATAGCCAGCATGCCGTCAAGATCGCCCATGACGTGGCTCGCGCATTCGCGCATTGCCGCGCCCAGGGGCGCGTGCACGACGATCACAATACCCGTGGTCATGTCGGTTCCGAAAAATCAGGCAGCAACGGAGGCGGAGCCGGCAGCCTTGGCCGCCACGGCCTTTTCGAGCGCCTGCACGAACATGCCGGCCACGTCGAAGCCGGTCTGTTCGGCGATTTCCACGAAACAGGTGGGGCTGGTGACGTTGACTTCGGTGACGAAGTCGCCAATGACGTCCAGGCCAACCAGCAGCAGCCCGCGGGCAGCCAGCTTGGGCGCGACGGCTTCGGCGATCTCGCGATCGCGGGCGGACAGCTCCTGGGCGACACCACGGCCGCCGGCGGCCAGGTTGCCGCGCGTTTCGCCGGCCAGGGGGATGCGGGCCAGGGAATATGGCACGGGTTCGCCGCCGATCAGCAGGATGCGCTTGTCGCCCTTGACGATGTCAGGGATGAAGCGCTGCGCCATGATGGTGCGCGCGCCGTTGTCGGTGAGCGTTTCCAGGATGGCGTTCAGGTTGGGGTCCTTGGGCTGCAAGCGGAACACGCCCGTGCCGCCCATGCCGTCCAGCGGCTTGACGATGACGTCCTGGTGCTTGTCGTGGAACGCCTTGAGGCGGGCCATGTTGCGGGTGACCAGCGTGGGCGCGGTGAACTCGCTGATTTCGGTGATCGCCAGCTTTTCCGGGTGGTTCCGGATGGCCGCGCCGCCGTTGAACACGCAGGCGCCCTGCGCCTCGGCGTACTCGAGCAGGTGCGTGGAATACACGTACTCCATGTCGAACGGCGGATCCTTGCGCATCACGACCGCGCCAAAATCCGCCAGCGCCAGCTCCTGGAAGGCGGATTCGCGCCACCAGTCGTGGCCGTGCAGGTCTGCATCGGCGACCAGCTCGATCGGGGTGGTTTGCGCCTTGACGACGCCCGCCTCGATGTAGAGGTCGCCTTGCATGGCCACGCTGAGCGTGTGCCCGCGCGCCACGAGGGCACGCATCATGGCGACCGAACTATCCTTGTACGCCTTGAGCAGCGGCAAGGGATCCAAAACGAACAAAACGTGCATCGCGACACCCTGAACGGACGCCGCCTCCCCTGCTGGGAAGGCGGCTATGCTTTGTGACATCGTAGCGTAGAGCCGGCCAATAAGCGAACCCGCCGGTCACGAGACGGACACGGCGGGTTGCAGGAATGGAAGGCTCAGCCTTACCTAAACGGGTACGGCCAGCGCTCAGGCTGCCGATTCGGGCTTGCCTGCAGGCACGGCCTTCTTCTTCGGCGCCAGCACCATGACCATCTGACGGCCTTCGAGCTTGGGCATGGCTTCAACCTGGGCAAGCTCCAGGAGATCGTCGCGCACGCGCTCGAGAACGCGCATGCCAAGTTCCTGGTGAGCCATTTCGCGGCCACGGAAACGCAACGTCACCTTGGCCTTGTCGCCTTCCTCGAGGAAGCGGCGCAGGTTGCGCAGCTTGACCTGATAGTCGCCCTCGTCGGTCGCCGGACGGAATTTGACTTCCTTGACCTGGATGACCTTCTGCTTGGAGCGGGCCTCGGCTTGGCGTTTTTGCTCTTGGTACTTGAACTTGCCGTAGTCCATCAAACGGCAGACCGGGGGCTCGGCGTTCGGCGCGATTTCCACCAGATCCACGTCGTTTTGCTCGGAAAGACGGAACGCGTCGGCAATCTTGACGATGCCCAGCTGTTCTCCTTCCAGACCTATCAGGCGCACCTCGGGGACGCGGATTTCACCGTTGATGCGATTGGCTTTTTCAGTGGCGATGTTGAAAGCTCCTAGAAATGTTAAGCAGCGCTGCTATCAGGTTGATTGACGTCGCGACGGGTGGCAACGTCTTCGGACAACCGGGACACAAAGTCGTCGAAGGGGATGGCGCCAAGGTCCAGGCCGCCCAGTCCACGTACGGCGACAGTGCCGTTTTGCTTTTCCTTGTCGCCGACGACAAGAATGTACGGCACCTTTTGCAGGCTGTGTTCCCGAATTTTACGAGTGATTTTTTCACCGCGCAAATCGGACTCTACTCTAAAGCCTTGTTTTTTCAGGCTTTGCGTAATTTGGGCTGCATAATCGGCCGAAGGTTCGGAAATGCAGCATACAACTGCTTGCACCGGAGCCAGCCAAGGCGGCATGGCGCCGGCGTGGTTTTCGATCAACATGCCGATGAAGCGCTCGAGCGAACCGAGGATCGCACGGTGCAGCATGACCGGCGGGCGGCGCTGGTCGTTTTGGTCCACGTACTCGGCGCCCAGGCGCACGGGCATCGAGAAATCGACCTGGATCGTGCCGCACTGCCAGTGGCGGCCGATGGCGTCCTTCAGCGTGTATTCGACCTTCGGGCCGTAGAAGGCGCCCTCGCCCGGCGAGATTTCAAACTCGCAACCCGTGCGGCGCAGGCTTTCCATCAGGGCGGCTTCGGCCGTGTCCCAGACTTCATCCGTACCGATACGCTTTTCAGGACGCGTGGCGACCTTGTACAGGACTTCGGTAAAGCCGAAGTCGCGGTAGACCTTCTGCAGCAGCGCCGTGAAATCGGCGCATTCGTCCTGGAGCTGTTCCTCGGTACAGAAAATGTGGCCGTCGTCCTGCGTGAAGCCGCGCACGCGCATCATGCCGTGCAGCGAACCGGAGGGCTCGTTGCGGTGACACTGGCCGAATTCGCCGTAGCGCAGGGGCAGTTCGCGATAGGAATGCAGGCCGGCATTGAAGATCTGCACGTGGCCCGGGCAGTTCATGGGCTTCAGGCCATAAACGCGGTTTTCGGACTCGGTCGTGAACATGTTTTCACGGTAGTTGTCCCAGTGGCCGGTCTTTTTCCAGAGCGAAATGTCCAGGATCTGCGGCGCCTTCACTTCCTGGTAGCCGTTGTCGCGGTACACGCTGCGCATGTATTGCTCGACCTGCTGCCACAGGGCCCAGCCCTTGGGATGCCAGAAGATCAGGCCCGGGGCCTCGTCCTGGAAGTGGAACAGGTCGAGTTCGCGGCCGATCTTGCGATGGTCGCGGCGCTCGGCCTCTTCGAGCATGTGCAGGTAGGCTTCCTGTTCTTCCTTGGTTGCCCAGGCGGTGCCGTAGATGCGTTGAAGCATCTCGTTCTTGCTGTCGCCGCGCCAGTAGGCGCCGGCCACCTTCATCAGCTTGAAGACCTTGAGCTTACCGGTGGACGGCACGTGCGGGCCGCGGCACAGGTCGATGAAATCGCCTTCGCGGTACAGGCTGAGCGGCTCGTTGGACGGGATCGAGGCGATGATTTCCGCCTTGTACTTTTCGCCGATCCCCTTGAAGAACTCGACGGCGTCGTCGCGCGACCATTCTTCGCGGGTGACGACTTCGTCTTTCTTGGCCAGTTCGGCCATCTTCTTTTCGATGGCGGCCAGGTCTTCAGGCGTGAAGGGGCGCTTGTACGAGAAGTCGTAGTAGAAGCCGTTGTCGATCACGGGGCCGATGGTGACCTGGGCGTCGGGGAAGAGCTCCTTGACGGCGTAGGCCAGCAGGTGGGCGGTCGAGTGGCGGATCAGATCCAGGCCGTCCGCATCCTTGGCCGTCACGATGGCCAGGCGGGCGTCTTCCGAGATGCGGAAACTGGTGTCGACGAGCTTGGAATCCGAGCCGTCGAACGTCACGCGGCCGCCCAGGGCAGCCTTCGCCAGGCCCGTACCGATCGATTGCGCCACTTCGGCGACCGTTACCGGTGCCGGAAATTGGCGCTGCGAACCATCGGGCAATGTGATCTGTACCATCGGGAGTGCTTCCTGGGGTTCTTGGAACTGAAAAACGAAAACAGAAACGAAAAACGCGGCCTGGTAGCCGCGTTCATTTGATTGTCTTGATGAGTCCTACCGCTGACCTGACACGGTGAAACCCGACGCACGAAAAAACTAACGCGACATGGGGCGAAAGTTCCGGGTCGTAGTTCGTGCGGGCGGGAAAAACATGTTTGGGCCTGTCGGTGCGCGCAATGCGAGGCGCGGATCAAGGTGCAGCAAAACAAATGCAGCCGAAATAGCTGCATGGATCGTTGCCGATTGTAGCACCGTTTGCGCGCTACCCGTGGTGAAAACGCCACGGAGGATTGCAGGGAGTCCCAGGGGGCCACGGTGAGATGTTTAGCGCTGGTGTATCGGTCTGATTTTGGCCGGTTTTGCGACCCAAACGCGCGCCGAACACGTAATCTGCCCACGAATTTCAGGGCCGCGCACGGAAATGCGCCAGCGACCGCCGCCTCGTGGCTACGCGGATCGCCCTGGACCCCAATCCGATCGTGGAGCAACGATGAATCGCGTTTCAGAGACTGCAAGCCAGATGACCGGCGGCTCGCTTCACGGCCCGCTTATCGCGCCGGCGGACGGCTTTGAAACCCAAAAGCACCTGCTGTTGTCGCGGCCGCCGCCGGTCATCCGCGTCGCGGTCCTGGACGACCATCCCGTGGTGGCGCTGGGCATCGGCGCGTTCCTGGAAAGCCGCCCGGGCTTTCACGTAGTTCACCGCGAAACCTCGGCCCGCGCGCTGCTTGAAAAACTGGCAAAGCATCCCTGCGATGTCGCGCTGATCGACTTCTATCTGCCGCTCGAACCCGTCGACGGCGTCAATTACCTGCGTCGCGTGCGCCGCTACCACCCCAACATGGCGGTCATCACGTTTTCGGCCGGCAATCGCCAAGAGACCGAGTACGCGGCCTATCGGGCCGGCGCCGCCGGCTACCTGGCAAAGCAATGGGGTCTGGTCCTGCTGCCGGACATGATCCGCGGCGTCGTCGAGGCCAAGACGCCCTTCCTGACGGTGGAGGACGGAGAAATCCGCGGCATGGAGCCGACGGCCCCGCACGCGCTGCTGACCACGTCGGAAGTGGAAGTGCT
>CBHWAL010000050.1:0-14001 GCA_966111495.1 uncultured Achromobacter sp.
AGCGCTTGAGCCATTGGCAGATGTTGTCGGACAGCTCGTGATGCGGGCTTCGGACATGGACGCACAGGTTGCTCAAATCGGGCGGACTGACTGGCTGGCCCGCCGCCACCTGCAACGGCAGGTCCAGTGAGAAGCTGCTGCCCAGCCCCAGCTCGCTGGTGACATGGATGCTGGTGCCCATCAGCCCGGCCAGGCGTGCGCAGATGGATAGGCCGATGCCAGCGCCGCGCACCGTATGCGAGCCGCTGTCGATCTGATAGAAGGGGACAAAGAGCTGCGCCTGTTCTTCCTTGGGAATGCCGATGCCCGTGTCGACCACCTGCAGTCTTAGATGGGTCGTGTCGGCCAGCGTTTGCGCCACCGTCAGCCGAACGATCACGTGCCCGGAGTCGCTGAACTTGATGGCGTTGCTGAGCAGGTTGCTGAGGATCTGGCGGATGCGCACGGCGTCGCCCGTCATCCATTCGGGCACGGCGACGTCCACACAGCAAAAGAGCAGCAGTCCCTTCTGTTCGGCCATCGCCGCGTAGGCGTTGGTGCATTCTTCGACCAGCTGGCGTGGATTGAAATCCGAAAATTCCAGCGCGAGCTGTCCGGCTTCGATCTTGGTGATGTCCAGGACATCGCTGATGAGCTGCAAGAGGATCGCCGAAGAACTTTGCATGCGCTCCAGGTGCTGGCGCTGTTCCGGGTCCAGCGTGGTGAGACCCATCAGTTGCAATGTGCCCAGCACCCCATACAGGGGCGTTCGGATCTCGTGGCTCATCGTGGCCAGGAAGGTGGACTTGGCTTCGCTGGCCTTGTCCGCTTCGCGTTTGGCGTCTGTCAGGGCCTGCTCGATGACGGCGCGGGCGCTGATGTCGGAAAAGGCGCACAGCACGACGTCCTGGTGGTTGTAGCGGGTGGGCGCATAAGCCACGTACAACGGACGTCCATCCGTGGCCTGGAAGCTTGCAATCGTGCCGGGCCCCGCCGCCCCGAGCACCTGCCGCAGGAACAGGTTGGTCTGCGGCGAGTTGTCCAGTTCCCGGCCGGCCTCGGCGCCCAGCCATTGCAGCGCCAGGCTGTTGCCAAAAACGACTTCGCCCCCGGGTCGCGCCAGCACGCACAGCGCCACGGGCGCGGTCTCGATCAACGTGCGGCTGAATTCTTCCTTTTCGATGATGTCGCGTTGCGCGTTCGACGCCGGGGCTATGACGTGGCGGCTGTACCAGCGAGAGGACACGATGCCGGTTCCAAGGCTGAGCAACAGCAGCAGGCCGGCGATGGCCGGCAGCCAGAGGTTGTCCTGGAAGAAGGCGCCATAACTGACGCGATACGTTCCGGTCCACACGCCGGATGGGTCCGTAATGCGCAGCACGATCCCTTCCGCTGTGTATTCAAGGCCGTCCTTGGACGCGGTCGGGCCTGGAGGCTCGCCCAGCAGCAGCCCTTCGCTGCGGTGGGTCAGCCAGAATCCGCCATGCAGCGGCTTGCGCAGCGTCTTCTCAAAGATGTTGATCCGCTGGTGATTGAATTGCGTGGTGGCGTAGACGGCTGACGTTCGGTCTTGTCCCGTGGACCAGACCGACTGCGGCATGTCGGCGTAGATAAGGCCCAGCATGCTGCCGGCAAGCGCCTCCGACCGGAACCAATGCACGCGCACGGATCCCGGCAATTCGTGATTTCCGGGAAGATCCTGCTCGATGAGACGTTGGCGCACCGTCTGCAGACGGCGCAATTCCGTTCTGACCGCGTCCGTGACGGCCAGGAAAGCGGCGGGGCTCAGGCGCTCATATCCCGACACGGCGCCCACGGCCGGCACGCTCATGCTGATGCTGTCCGCCTGGTTGACCAGGAAGATCGTGGAGGCGGGATAGTACGACGCGGCCCAGAAGCTTGAGTAGAAGTCGGCCACGAAACCGCCCAGGTTTGCGAGCCGGCGTCCGGCGGTAGGACAGTCCGACGCCTGCTCGCACGCCAGCGAGAAAGCCATTTCCGCATAGGTGTGCTGGCCTTCGAAGAGCTGCATGCCGAAGCGCTCCGGCACCTCGGCCGCATGCAGGTCGATCGTCGAGGACAGGCTTTCGGCGGGGAGCGCCGCGCTGTGGGCCCGAAGCTTGCCCAGGAATTGCTCCTGCGCCTGGATGTAGCCGACCAGGATGGAGAAGTCGAGCTTCAGGCGATCCCGCTCCTGATCGACGATGCGGTTCAGTCCCCAATAAAGCGCGCCAACCAGGACCAGCGCAAAGGGCAAGATGCCGAAGAGGGCGAAATTCAGCCAGCGAGACGTGCGGGTGATCCGGGCAAACGGAGTGTCGGGCTTTCGCATGGCCGGCTCTTACCGTTGCAGAGGGTTCGGGGCCTGCCGCGCGCTGGCGAGCAGCTGGCTGAAGCGGTCGGAGTCAACCGCGGCCGAAATGAAATATCCCTGTGCGCAGTCGCAACCGATGCGGCGAAGGAAAGCAAGGTCGTGGGCGGTCTCGACGCCTTCGGCGGTTACCTGCAAACCTAGTTGGCGGCCAAGCTGCACGGACGACACGAGCGCTGCCGCCTGGCTTTCGTCATGGGCCGCGCCGCTCACAAAGGCGCGATCGATCTTCAGTTCGGTGAATGGCGTCGAAATCAGGCTGTACATGGAGCTGTAACCTCGGCCAAAGTCGTCCTGCGCCAACCCGAAACCCTTCAGTCGCAACCGGCTGGCCCCCATATAGTATTGGCCTTGTACGGCCGGTGTCTCGTCTTCGAGCAGTTCGAAGGTGATTTCGGGCGCCGCCACGCCCCTATTTACCACTATGTCCTCGAGTTCGTCGGGCAGACTCGGGTCGTCCAGAAATTGAGTGGGCAGGTTGACGGAAACAGGTACCCGAAAGCCCATCCGGCGCCACGTCAAGTGCGCGTTCAGGGCGTCTTCCAGGATGCGTAGCAGCAACGCCTTATCCAGCCCGTGCCCCCGCACGGTGGCAAGAAACGTATCGGGCGACAGGCAGCCGAATGCCGGGTGCAGCCACCGCGCAAGCGCCTCGGCGCCGACGATTCGCCCGGTGGTGAGCGATTGCTTGGGTTGGAACCAGGCTTGCAGATGCCCCTGTTGAAGCGCGCCTTCGATCGATGCACGGTCCAGCGCGGGGCTTGTCCGCTGCCGGACGCGCGGCGATACCGGCTGGTCGCGGCAAAGCAGGCCGGCCAGTTGGGAGGCGTGGTGCGGGGTAAAAGGCTTGGAAAACGAGCCCAGCACGGCAAGACCTTTTTCCTTGGCCATCATGGCGACGCTGTTGATGATGCGGCGAAGACAGGCCGACACGATTGCCAGCATGGGAGGGCGGGGCTGGCGGGCGAGCCGGTCGATGAATTGCACGCCATCCATGCCGGCCATGTTCAGGTCGATGAGTACCAGGTGATACGCCTGCCGCGCGGTCTTGGCCAGGGCGGTCTCGGCGGATGGCGCCACGTCTGCTTGGCCAAACCCGGCCGACGCGAGCTGATCAGCCAGGTGAACGCATTGAAAAGGATGATCGTCCACGATCAGGACCCGGTACTCCGACAACTTTCTCGTCATGCGGCTTCCTTGAAGGGCATTAGCGCCCGGCACAACGCGGCAATAGGCAACGGCTTGAGCAGCACGGTGTTCATGCCGGCTTCCTTGCTGCGTTGCAGGTCCTCGGTGAATGCGCTGGCGGTGATGCCAACGATCGGGCGGGTGTAGCCCTGGCTACGCAGCGCGCGGGCGAGGGCGTAGCCATCCAGTTCGGGCATGTGCAGGTCAGTCAGGATGGCGTCGAAATCAGGAAGGTCGGGCAGGGCCAATGCGTCGTTGCCGTCTGCCGCCAGGACCACCGTGCAACCCAGGTGTTCAAGCTGCTCTCTCAAGATCTGCCGGCTGACCGGGTTGTCCTCGACCACGAGCAGGTGCATGTCGAGCGCGTCGCGCGACGGCTCCAGTGCGGCAGGCGCCTTGGTGGCGACGCTATCCTGTGCCAGGCGGACCGCCGCGACGATGCTGGCCAGGCTATGGCTGTCGGCCGTCCAGGTGTTTCGGTTAGGCCGAGGCTGGACGCCCGGCGGTTGCGCAAACACCCGGGCGCCGCTCCAGACGGCCGGCGTCAGATCGCGTGACCAGGTTTCCACCAGGACGCCGCCCTCGCGCCGGCCATGCAAGGTGGCTTTGTAGGGCATTGCCAACGCGCCGCAGTGACGCAACCACTGGCACAGATTGGCGACCACTTCGTGGTTGGCGCCCCGCACGAAGACCGGCCTGGGATCCAGCCGAACGCCTAGGTCCGCATGGGCGCCGCTGACCCGCGGCAGAGTCAGGACAAGCGACATGCTGGTGCCCAGGCCGGGTTCGCTGACGGCGCTGAGCGTTCCGCTCATCATCTCTGATAGCCGCCGGCATATGGCAAGCCCCAGGCCCGTGCCGTGGACATTTTGGTTGGAACCGGTTTCAGCCCGGTAGTAGGGCTCGAAGAGCCGTGCGTGATGCTTCGCCGAGATGCCCATCCCGGTATCGGCCACCTGGAACTTCAAGGTGGCGCAATGCGCGTCCTGGCTGAGTGTTTGCAGGCGCAACACCACCTGGCCCGAACCGGTGTACTTGATGGCGTTGTTGACGAGGTTGTTGAGGATCTGGCGAACGCGGGTGGCGTCACCCAGGACCCGCGCCGGCGCCGTCACGTCGGCCAGGGCATGCAGGTGCAATCCCTTGACGTCGGCGCGCGCCGCATAGGTGCCGATGACGCTGTCCAGCAACTGAACCGGCGAAAACTCCGAGGTTTCGAGCTTCAGGTAGCCGGCCTCGATGCGCGACAGGTCGAGGGTGTCGTTGATGGAGCTGAGCAAGGTTGCCGAGGACTGCTGCATCGTTTGCAGGTACTGCTGCTGCTGGCTGTCCATGGCGGTCAGGCCAAGCAACTCAAGCGTGCCAAGAATGCCGAACAGCGGCGTCCGGATTTCGTGGCTCATGGTGGTCAGGAACACCGTCTTTGCGTGGTTCGCGGCGTCGGCGTGCAGCTTTGCCTGGGTAATGGAATGTTCGACCCGTTTGAACGCGGTGATGTCGTTGATGCCGCAGAGGATGACGTCCTCGGCGCGATAGGTGATCGGGGCGAACGTCAGGTAGAGACACCGGCCGTCGTCAAGCACGTGTTCGCGTTCGGCGCCATGGCTGTCTTCGGTCAGCAGCCGGGCCAAGAGCGCCGGATCGTCCAACAGCCAATCCCGCGCGAGTTCATTCGACAGCAACGGCATGCCGTCGGCACGGCGCAAGAGACAAAGGCCCACCGGCGCGACTTCGACCAGTTTTCGATTCAGCGACACGCTCTCGGCCAGGGCTTCGTATTGGCGCAAGGCGGGGGCGACGAGTTTCTTGCGGATGTGCCGTATGCCGAAGATGACGGCCGCGCATAGCAGGAGCGCACCGCCCAGCGTGGCCTGGATGGCGTACGCGGCGTCGCCCAGGATCCGGCTGATCGGTGTGTAGTAAACGAGCCGCCAGCCGTCTTCGCCGACAGATTTGCTGAGAACGACGTAGCGGGGCAACAGGCCCGGCCCCCACCAGCCGAATGCGTCCTCGCGTCCGGCGTGGCGGCTCAATCCCGCCAGGATTTGCGCGTCGTCCGGGCTGTGCAGCACCGGCACGCCATCCCGGTCGTGCAGGATGTAGCTGCCGCCGCGCAGGGAAGAGAGGTCGATGGCCGCGTTGATGTCGCCGAGTTCCAGGCCGATCCATCCTGCGCGGGGCGTGGAGGAATCGACGGGCGTGTACAGGTACAGCGGATTGGCGTTGTGCAGCGGCGGCTTGAGCCAGGTGATGGCATTTTGCCCGCCGTGCGGCGCGTTGCGGTCCGCCAGGGCGAGCTCGCGTGCGATCCAGGTTTGCGCGGCGTCGTCCAGACCCGCACGTTGTCCGGGGCGCGGCGCGACGTACGTGGTCTGCCCATTTCGGACGGAACTGAACAGCAGGTGGGTCTGTGCGAACGCAATGTCGTTGAGGTCGCGCGGGGTGAGAATCAATGCCCAGTCATAGGCGTTGGGTTCTTCGTGTAGGGGAAAGACGTTGATCTGCCCGGTGTTGCCGAAGTGTCGCGGGGTTTCGGAAGCGGGCGCGGCATCGGTATTGCGGACCAGGCTGGACGCCAGCGAGCGAAGCAGCGACTCGCGCTGATCGAAGAAGATCTGTGCGTTGTACGCGGCGGCGTTCATTTGCCGGCGGTAGGTGGAAACCGTGCTGGTAAACGACCAGTAAAGCAGAAATGCAGCGGCCGCCGCGATGCAAGCAAGCAAAGCGGCGGCGAAGAGGTGCAAGAGCAGCGTGGGGGCTCGGGGGACTGGCTGGACGTCTGGCGCGAGGGTGTTGGATTCCTTGACAGGCATGCGCTCATCGTAGGTAGGGCCCAACACGGCTGATATAAGAATATTTTGAAAATGCGCCAACGACGGCGGTAAACGGCCGCGCAAATCGTACTTTTACGATTGGTTTGTGAAACGGCGGTCCATAAACTTGTCCGCTTATGAACGCTATCAACCTGGCAGAATCCGCCTCACTCGTCAGCGAGCCGTTACGAATCCAACCCGTGCTGGACGCCAAAGGGCTCGTCCGCGAAATGGCGCTGGTCGGCGGTCGCGGCAGTCACACCCCCGCGTTGCTCGCCAACGCCGCCTCGGCAGATGCCTTGCGCCGCGCAGGACGTGTTTTCCGCGCCGCGGGCTGCTTGGCCACGCTGTCCATGGATCATCCGCTCAATGTCAATGCCGATATTCTGCTTCCGCAGCAGTTATGCCAGGATCTGCGCATTGGCGCCGTGGCGGGCGACCAACTGCGCGAAACGCCCCAAGAAGCGCATCCCAGCCAGCCCATCTATCCCTGCGCCAAAGTCACGTACAACGTCCCCTTAAGCGATCGCCTTGCCCAGGGCGCCACACTCTTTCATAGCTACCAGGAGCTGCGGCCCGCGTTACGGGTGCGGCTGCTGCCTTCTGCACACGTCCCGTTCGGCACTCTTCGCGCCACTGGCCTGCGGGTCGGCATCCCGGAAGGCATTTGCACCCGCCGCCCATTGCAGGAACGCTTTTTCAGCCTGCTAGGGCAGGCTTCTCGCCAAGGGCTGAAGGTATTGGCGCAGGACATCCGCAGAATCGATGATTTCAACTGGCTTCGCGCGCAGCCGGACGTGCTGTTTCAGGGCGAGGCCCTGTCCATCGCCTTGAGCCTGCAGTACGTGCAGGAGTGGCTGACCACTGCGGGTCCCGGTTGGCGGGCCTTTCAGCTGGGGGCATGGGCCAAGGCGGCGTAGATCAAGGTAGCGTAGACCAGCCATCACGGCGGATCCGATTAAAATCCGCGCATGCTTCCTACTCAAGTCATTTTGGCGCTGCTGGTGCTACAGCTTGCGCTGGTTATTCCCCTGATCGCCGTCGGCATCCAGCTCGTGCGCTGGTTGCATTGGTGTTTTATTGGCAATCCCCAGACGCGGGGAGACCGCCCCCGATTTACAGGCCCGGTGCTGGCCCTGATTTTCAGCACGTTGGCGGCCACTGACTTCATCGGCTTCGAACCCTTCCTGACCCTGTCGCAGATGAATCCAGTGCCGGAGGGCGCACGCGCCTACTTCACCGTGGCGATGCTGGCCCTCGCGGTCTGGTGCTGGGCTTATGCCGGTGCGATCCGCAGCCGGTTCCGTACGATGCTGGGCGTTTCGTAGCTTCTGCGCCCGATTCTCGTCTCGGTCAGCATCTGGGCGGCACCTGGGCGGGCTAGTGGCCCGGATAGACGCCCTGGAACGGCTCGTTGTCGGGCTCGCCAAAACTGGATCGATGGTAATTGGCGGGGTCGGAATGGGTCGCGCGCGTGGCGCGCGATCCGTCGGCGCGTTGAGAATCCATGAAACCGCAGCCGCTCAAGACAAGTGCCAGCAAAACGCCGGCGAAAGCCATGTTTTTCATGGCACACCTCCACAGTTTTTGCCTGCGCCCCGGACCGGCGAACCCGGCCGGTCGCAGCGGCAAGCCGAGCAAGTAACGTTCCCATTCAGGTTCGCGCCGATTTCGGATACATTCGACTGATTGCGATGGCTGGCAGGGCGGGCGCCGCCGGTCCGCATCCACCGCAATCCGGGGCGCCAGCCCCGTCAGGAGACGCGTGTGATACCACGACAGTCCGTCGACATCGCCCGGATTCTGCTTGTCATTGTCATGCTGTTGGCCTTGATGGTCGGCAGCCTGTACGTCCTGCGTCCCTTTCTGCCTGGGCTGATCTGGGCCACGACCATCGTGGTCGCCACCTGGCCCGTGCTGCTTTCGATTCAGCGGCATTGCGGCGGGCGGCGCTGGCTGGCCACCGTGGCAATGCTCCTCATCCTGCTGTTTGTGATCGTGCTGCCGTTGTATCAGGCGATCTCGACGCTGGCGCTGCACGGCGGCGCCATCATGGCGGCGGTCAAGAGCCTGCCTGACTATGCGCTGCTGGCGCCTCCCGCGTGGATCGGCAACATTCCGCTGGCCGGCCCGCGCATCGCCCAGGAATGGCAGACGCTGTCCGACGCCGGCGCCGGCGGGCTGCTGGCGCGCATTGAACCGTATCTGACCACCGCCGCGCATTGGCTGCTGGGTCACGCCGCGATCGTTGGCGTGTTCGTGATGCACATGCTGATCACCGTGATCATTGCCGGCATCCTTTACAGCAAAGGTGACACCGCGGCCGATCTTGCGCGGCGGTTTGCCAATCGGCTTGCCGGCCAGCGGGGCGTGGCCGCGATCAGGCTGGCCGCCTCTGCCATCCGAGCGGTGGCGCTGGGCATCGTCGTCACCGCCGTGGTGCAATCGGCGTTGGGCGGTATCGGGCTGTGGATTGCGGGCGTGCCGGCGGCCGGGGTGCTGACTGCGATCATGGTGATGCTGTGCCTGGCGCAACTCGGCCCGTTCCTACCGATGCTGGGTGGTGTTGCCTGGCTGTTCCAGAACGATATGAAGCTGGCGGCCGCCGTGCTGCTGGTCTGGGCCATCGTGGTCGGCACCTTGGACAACCTGCTGCGGCCGCTGCTGATCAAGCGCGGCGTGAACCTGTCGATGCTGCTGATCCTGTCCGGCGTGCTGGGCGGCATGTTCGCCTTCGGCATCGTCGGATTGTTCATCGGCCCGGTGATTCTGGCGGTGACGTCGACGCTTTTGAAGGCCTGGATCGATGAGGTCCCGCCGCCCGCGGACGTCTATCCGGACGAGGCGGCATTGGAGGCAGACCATCCCGACGGATCGCAGCAGAAAAGGGCGTAACATCCGTCTCAAGGTGCGGGCCATGTGGCCCGCTTTTCGCAATACCCGGCAATACCGATGACAAAGCTTTTTATCGAGGCGCCCGCAGGCGCACATGACCTTTTCCTTTACCGCTTCAATCCGCTGCACCAGGAGGGGGGACGATGAGCAACACCATGCGGCCCACCAAGCCCGGCACGCTCAGCCTCACCACTCGCCCTGCGAAGCGCACTGCGGCAAACCGCAGCGGACGTCCGACCCGATCGGACGGATCCGCCGCGACGAGCAAACCGTACCAGGGTGACGCGACAGCCCCGAGCCCGCGCGGGTCCGGTGCCGACCGGCCCGCGCGAAGTGCGACCACCGGTCGCCCCGACCGTTCCACCAGTGAAGGCGCCGACCGGCCCGCCAGAGGCCCCGCCACCGACCGAGCCAATCATCCGGCCAAGCCCGGCATGAAACCCCGCGGCGCAAAGCCCGGCAGCGACAGCAGGGGCGACAACGGCGACAACGGCGGCAGCGCCGGCCGCGCGGCCAGCCTGCGCAGCACGGGTGCCCGATCGGGTGGCCCGGCCAAAGGCGTTGCCTCGCCCGCCCGCGCCACGCGCCCCGCACGGGCTCCCGCCGCCCCAGGCACCGATCGCCTGGCCAAGCGGCTCGCGGCCGAGCTGCCGTGTTCCCGGGGCGATGCCGAGCGCTACATCGAAGGCGGTTGGGTGACCGTCGACGGCAAAGTGCAGGAAGAGCCGGGTTTGCGGGTCGGGCCGTCACAGGCGGTCAGCCTGATGCCCGGCGCGCGGCTCGAGGAAGGTCGTCCGGTTACCGTGCTGGTCCACAAGCCGGCCGGCATGTACGCCGACGACCAGCCGGGCTCGGCGCTGGACCTGATCCTGCCCGAGAACCTGATGCCCGGCGACCGATCCGGCCAGCGCTACCTGAAGCGCATGTTCAACGGCCTCAAGCTTGTGACGCCCCTGGAGCGCGCTGCCAGCGGCCTGGTCGTCTACACCCAGGAGTACGCGGTGGCTCGCAAGCTGGTGGAGGAAGGCCGCCACGTGGAGCAGGAATACATTGCGCAGGTCGAAGGCCAGTTGAGCGAAGCGGACCTCGCCCGCATGCAGCGCGGCATGGCGTACGACGGCCGCGCCGCCACCCCAATGAAGGTGAGCTGGCAGAACGAAAACCACCTGCGTTTTGCGCTGAAGTCGCCCATGCCGGGATTCATTGAAGCCGTGTGCGAGGCCGCGGGTCTGCGCTTGCTGGCTTTGCGGCGTCTGCGGATCGGGCGCTTGCCGATGGCCGGCCTGGCTGCGGGGCAATGGCGCTACCGCCTGGAGTACGAGCGATTCTGATGCGCGGACCCACCAGTTTCCAGATGGCCGACCCCGTGGTCGGACCGAATCCGCAAACGGGCCCGCAAGGTGATGGCGGGTATCCGGACATCCGGTATCCGGACGCCGGACGCCGGCGGCTGTTGATGAATGCTGGCGCGCTGTGTCTGGCCGGCTTGGGGTTGGCGGGGTGCGCAGGCGGGCGGCAAGACTCATCGAATGCCTCGCCGAATGCCTCAGCACGGCGCGACACTGCGCCGCCGCCTTCGCACGCAAAACCGGCCGCCGCGCCTGTGCCCGCACTGCGGCCCGGCGCCAAGGTCGCCATCGTGGCGCCCGCGTCGGCGGCCCCAAACGCCAGCGACCTTGCCGCCGAGTGGCTGGAAGACCGCGGCTTCGTTCCGCTGGTCATGCCGGCATCGCGAACCCGGCTCGACGCTCCCTACGAATATCTGGCCGGTACCGACGCGCAGCGTCTGGACGACCTGCACGCCGCGTTTGCGGCGCCCGATATCGGCGCGGTGTGGTGCCTGCAGGGCGGTTTTGGCTCATGGCGGCTGTTGGACAAGCTGGATTTCGATTTGCTGCGCCAGCATCCCAAACCCTTCATCGGCTATAGCGACATCACGGCGCTGCATCTTGCCATGCAGCGCCACGCCGGTTTTGTGACGTTTCACGGGCCGATGCTGGCGCAGGATATGGTCGCGGGCAAGCGCGAGCCCACTGAATCCCATCTGCTGGCCATGCTGTCCGGACAAATCGGGCAGGGGGCCTGGATTCAACCTCCGCCGGACACGCGCGCGGTGGAGCTGGTTGCAGGTACGGCCAGCGGGCGGCTGGTTGGCGGCAACCTTGCGCTCATCGCCGCGCTGATCGGCTCCCGGCACGAGATCGACACCCGCGACGCAGTCCTGTTTTTCGAAGACGTCAACGAGGCGCTGCCGCGCGTGGACCGGCTATTGAGCCAGTTGGCGGCGGCGGGCAAGTTCGACGGCGTGAAGGGCGTGGTGGTGGGCAATTTCACCCGCATCGTCGGGACGAATCTGGACGACGCGCAGGCGCAAAGCCTGTTGTATCCGCTGTTGCTCGAGCAGTTCGGCGCACGAGGCATTCCAGTTCTGGCTGGCTGGCCCAGCGGCCACGGCGAGCCCAACATGACGCTGCCGCTTGGGGCGCGCGTCACCCTGGACACGGGGCGGGCGGCCTTGCGGCTGGATCAAGCTGTGATTCGGTGACGCTAATTCCAAATGCGGCGATATGCCTCATTAATAGCGCATAATTCACGCTTAAGTATCATTAATTAGTCAACGCGAACAGCTATATTGACTCATTAATGATGCATTAATGCGCTTACAGCGCTATTATTGCGTCATGAAAAAGAAGATCGAACCCAGTTTTGAGGCGGCCGAGGCGTTGGCTCGTCTGGGCGCGCACATCCGCACCGCGCGTTTGCGCCGCAACGAAACCGAAGCCACGCTGGCCAGCCGCATGGGGGTGTCGCGGGCGACCATCAACCGGCTTGAGCGCGGCGATGGCGGCGTGTCCCTGGCGCTCGCGTTCGAAGCCTTGCTGCAGTACGGCTTTGGTGACCAGATATTTGCGCTGGGCGATCCCGACCTCGACGGCGTCGGCAAGCGTCTGGACGCCATGCGCCGGCCCGCCCGGGGCAGCGGTAAGGCGCGGCATTCGCATCGCGCCGATCCTTCCAGCCTGTAGCGCGGCGGTCGACATCGTGCCAGCCAAAAAGCATAAAACTGTCGAAAGCGAGCTTTTCGTCTATGTGGATATCCGCGGCGAGGCCGTGCTGTCTGGGATCCTGACCCTGGACGACACCGACGAAAACCACTTTTTCGCCGAGTTCACCTACGTGCAGTCCTACGTGAACGATCCGCGCGCGTTTTCGCTGGATCCGCTCAATCTGCCCCTGACTGACGCCACGACCACTTTCCGGACCGAAAGCCGGTATCAAACGCTAGGAGCCATTTTTGACGCGGCGCCGGACGCCTGGGGCCGCAATGTGATGCGCGTGGACAATGCGGGCGCCCGCGTGACCGAGAACGAGGTCTTGCTCAAGGGCCGCGGCATGGGCGTGGGCGCGCTCTTTTTCAGAGCCCGCCAGTTGACGCCCAACATGCGCAAGACCTACCGGCTGCCTGAAGTCAGCCAGCTTGAGTCGCTGGCGGACCTGCTGACGGACATCGATCAAGGCATCAAGCCCAAGGGGCTGTATCGCGACATCCTGGGCAGCTCTTGGGACATCGGCGGCGCGCGTCCCAAGACGATCGTGCGGGACGCGGAAGGGGAGATGTGGATTGCGAAGTTCCCTCGCAAAGGCGAGTCCTACGACCGCCAGCGCGTGGAGTACGCCAACCTGCAGATGGCCAAGGCTATCGGCCTGAACGTGCCGGAAATCCGCCTGGCGCAGACGCACCTGGGCGCCGTGCTGCTGACGCACCGGTTTGATCGCGAACTGCTGCCTGCTCAACAAGGCGCGGAACCCGTCATTGCACGGCGGCACTTTCTGAGCGGCGCCTCCCTGATCAGCCCGTCGGTGCACATCGGCAAGCGCGAACTGGACGGGCCGCGCGGCAAGGCCACGTATTCCTACGCGCGCCTGGCCGACGTGGCGCGCCGCATTTCGTCGAATCCCGTGCAGGATCTGCTGGAACTGTATGCGCGCATGGTCCTGAACGTTGCCGTCCACAACACGGACGATCACCTGAAGAACGTGGGTTTTTTGAAGGACGACGGGGCGCTCACCTACCGGATGTCGCCGCTGTTTGATGTGGTGACCCAGGAAGGGTCGGCCCGGCATTACCTGCACATTGGCGCCGACGGCCGCGACAGCACCTTTGCAAATTGCCTGACCGAGTACCGGCGTTTCGGACTTCGGTCGGAAGCCGCCGCCAGATCGATCATCGGACGCGTCCTGGACGTGGTGCGCGAGCGCCAGCGGTTCTACGAAGAGGCCGGCATGTCGCCGGCCGAGATTGCCCACGTCGAGGCCTCATTGATGGCGTGGCGCCAGCCGTGGGAGTAGGGGGCGATCACGCCTCGTGCACGGCCTGTGGGTCGAAAGCCTGCCCGCGTTCGGCCATGCGCGCATGAAAGTCGCGGCTCAGTGCCGCCAGCGTGACCTTGCCGAGGCGTTCCAGAAGCAGCCGTTGTGCCTCTTCGAACGCGTCGTCCAGTGACGCATTCACCGCCTCTTCGACCAGGCAGCCGGGGGACTCGCTGCGGTTGCCCATCGCAAAGATCTCGGGCGCGCCCAGGGCGTCGTAAATGTCGCGCAGCGTGACGTCGTTGAAATCGCACGAGATCGTCCATCCGCCGCCATGGCCTTTCTCGGAGCGGACCAGCCCCTGCTCGCGCAGGCCGGCCATGATGCGGCGGATAACCACGGGGTTGGTCTGCATGACGCGGCCAAGGTCGTCGGAGGTCATGG